>JACETJ010000024.1 GCA_013911345.1 Congregibacter sp. | reverse complement strand
ACCCGATACTGGGCCTCTGACAGTCCGCGGAGCGTGGGGAGACAGAGTTCCAATATATGCAGACGCTGTGCCGGTGAGCGCGACCGCAAGGGCTCGCGCCAGCGCCGGACCGTATCGGCAAGACCGTCGATATTCGCCTCGACTAAAGCGTGCTCCTGGGTGTCGCTGTGTAGAGGATCCCAAGCCAGTGCCAGTACTAGGGCCATCGCACCGAGAGAATTTTGACTTTCTTCTAGTACTAGGTTCGCGTCATCGGTCTGTCGGTTCTGCGTATGCGCACTGGATTCAGAGCCCGACGCGGCGACAGCCGTTGCCGCGACGGCTATGGCTTCGAGAGCAGCTCGCCGGCCCGGGTCGTCTTCAGTTTTCTCCGGTGATTCATCGATCCCTGTGGTCGATGGGGCGAGAAATTGGCCGTCCCACTGTGGGTCGATGCGCTCGATCCGTTCTTCTATGGGTGGATGAGTGGCAAATCCGCTCCAGAGGCGATGCTTCACCTGCCCAAAAAAGAGGTGCGACATCTCCTCCGCCCGCGCCGTCTCGACGAAGGTACCGGCGCTGTGTCCGCCGATGATTTTCAAAGCGTTACCAATCCCGTCGGGGTTTCGGGTGAACTGCACCGCTGAGGCATCGGCGAGATATTCCTTTTGCTTGGAGATGGCAGATTTAATGAGTCCTGCCATCAACCCCCCCAACAGTCCAATTAGGTAAAGGCCGAGACCAATCGCCAAGAGGGCACCGCGGTCATCGTTTTTGCTGCTGCTGCGGTAGCGACGGCGATGCGCTGCGCTGCGCAAAAGCAGGCTCCCCACGTCGCCGATAAAAGTAATGCCCCGAAGCATGGCGGCCAGACGGATGCTAAGCCGCATGTCGCCGTTCAGAATATGGCTGAACTCGTGCCCGATCACCCCCTGTAGCTGATCGCGGTTTAATGTCGTCAGGGCTCCGCGAGTCACGGCAACAACCGCGTTGGCCGGAGTGGTACCGGCGGCGAACGCGTTGATTCCGGGTTCTTCATCAAGGACGAACAGTGAGGGGGCTGGCATATTCGCTGCGAGCGCCATTTCCTGAACGATATTGGCGGCGCGTTGCTCCAATGCTTCGCCCGAACCGGGTTGCACCAGTCTGCCACCTAAAGCGGCCGCAACTTGCTTGCCGCCCCTTGCGAAGTTAATCCAGTTGACCAGCACGACTGCGCCCACGATAAAGGCGACGACAGCGCCGACGGCAAAGAACGATTTCCAGTCGGCACCACTGCCGCTCGCATTGAGATCGCCGCCACCTGATTCAAAAATCAGGAACCCGACAAACAATAAGTTGGTGATCACAATGAGCGCCAGCACCGCCAGACAAAACAACCCCGTCAGCAGACGGGTATTGCGCCGCGCGATGTCCTGCTCGCGGAAAAAGTCCACGATTCAGATGCTACTCAGGAAAAGCTGACGTTGGGGGCGGCCTGAATGGCTGCGCTGTCCTCAAACTCCAGCAGTTCTGCGTCTTCCCGGTGTCCGAACTGGTTGGCGATCACAATATTCGGAAAAGACTGTCGGTAGGTGTTGTAGGACATCACAGCGTCATTAAAGCCTTGACGTGCAAACGCGACGCGGTTTTCTGTCGACGTGAGCTCCTCGCTGAGTTGCTGCATGTTCGCGCTGGCTTTGAGGTCAGGGTAGGCTTCCATCACCACGTTCAGCTTGCCCAGCGCCCCGGTCAGAGCAGTCTCCGCCCCCGAGAGGCCTTGGATGCCGCTCGCCGTGATATCGCCGTTGCTCAATTGACCCAGTGCGGCAGCCGCCTCGTTGCGAGCCAGAATGACGGCTTCGAGCGTCTCCTTCTCGTGGCTCAGATAACCTTTAGCCGTCTCCACAAGGTTGGGTATCAGATCGTAGCGGCGTTTGAGCTGGACTTCGATCTGCGCGAAGCCATTCTTGTAGCGATTAGACAGTGAAACGAGTTGGTTGTAGATGGCCACTGCCCACACGATGATGAGGACAATGACGCCAAGAGTGATCCAAGTGCTTGTTTCCATAAAGCCTCCCTTTTAATCCATTCCATTGGGTTTGGGTGTTGGTTGAATTCCCTTGCGGCGCCGTCAATGAGGGCGCTCGAACCGCGATGCCAACTGTGTGGAGAATAGCATCAGACCCTGGTCCCGATAAGTGGATTCAGGCAGCGATCACTGCGTGCCGGACGGGCAAACCCCGAGCTGGTGCATTATTCGCCGCCAGATAGCACTTCAACATCGATCGACTTCGCGTTGCCCGCTACCTGGGACACCGCTGCCTCAATCTCTGCTTTGGTAGGCTGCCGACCCTCGGCTCTGGCCGAATCGATCACAGCTCCAATGGCTGCAGCAAGGTCACCGGTCGGTTCATCGTCCGTGTCGACACTCACTGAAATTATCAGTTCTTCTTGCTGCGATGAGTCAGTTGCCTCGGTTTCGAGATGGATTTTTACTTCCTTGTGGATTTCGTGTGCGCTGGCGTCGTCGGCTTTGATCACCCAGACATTGTGATCATCGCTTGCTCCGAGTGCTTTAGAGCCCAGCCCGTCCTCGTCATGATGGAACATCGCCACGCGTGGCGGTGGACCTTTTCGTTCGGGCGCAATCACGTCGTCCAACAAGATCGCCCCACCGATGAGAACGCCTAATAGGAGTGCTGGTCCGTAGCCTGTCTGCATTGTGTGCTCTCCAAGTGGCTGATGATGGTGAACATGACACAGTGCGCGGCCCCAGACAATCTCGCCTATTGGCATCTTCAGAATGGGATCGAAGGTGTTACATTTAAGGAATTGTGGACTGTTTTAAGGTGAAAGGATGCACGCTACACGTTGGTTTCTTACTGTTTTTTGCGCTCTGTTATTAGCAGCCTGTGGTGGTGGAGACAGCTCGCCGCCGCCGGCACCCCCTGTGGCAGATGGCGGCGACTCGGGTGGAGATACATCAGGAGACTCGGATGATGACGGCGCCTGCGGGGTGTCGGCACAGATCGACTTTGTCGAGGCCGTCACCGACTCCTGGTACCTCTGGTATGACGAAATGGCCAGCGTCGACAAAAGTGAATACGGCAGCGCACAGGCGTATCTGGACGCCCGCCTGCAGCCTCTGATTGATGATGGTCGCGGGGGCTTCTCCCGCATGACTACCATCACCGAAGACGAGACCGATATCAGCTCTGGCGCCTACATCGGATTTGGATTCCGCAACGATGAGAGCGGGCTCTTCATCTTGGATGTCTTTGAGAGTGGGCCGGCCTGGGCAGCAGGCATGAGAAGAGGCATGGAACTGCTCGCCGTTGATACCGGCTCAGGCTTCGAGACAGTTGACGAATTGAGTGCGCGCGGTGCCACGAGCCAAGAGGTCTACGGGGCAAGCGAGGTGGGCGTCGAGCGCGGTTTCCGGTTCTTGCAAGATGGTCAAGAAATTGAACTGACGGTCGCCAAGGAGGAGTTGGCCCCGCCGGCACTGGCGGGCGAGCCTTTATTGATTGAGCGATCCGGTCTCTCCCCAGTGGGTTACCTGCACTTTCGACAGTTCACCAACTCGGCGCTGTCATCGGATGATGGTTTTCCTTCGCTGTCCGACGCCGCTACTTTGTTTAAGCAAGGGGGCGTCACCGACCTCATCATCGATTTGCGTTACAACGGCGGCGGATTGCTGAGTGTTGCCGACACCATGCTCGATCTGCTCGCAGGGATGACCGCGAACGGAGAGGCCTCATACAAGATTCAGGTCAACGATCAGCATCCCGACTACAACGAGGATACTGACAACTGGGGGCTGTTCGATGAGCTGCCCGAGACGTTCTCGCCGATCCGCATTGCCTTCATTACGTCAGGTAGCACTGCCTCGGCCAGCGAATTGGTCATCAATGGCCTCGACCCCCATGTCGAAGTGGTCATGGTGGGTGCCGATACCTACGGTAAGCAGGTCGGGCAAGGCCGCTGGGATATGCACGAGGGTATCGATGGACTTGAGCGGGAGGATTGCGATGTGGCGCTCAGGATGACGGCCTTCGAAATTGTCAACGGCGAGAATCAGGGGGGGTACCATCAGGTCGGCCTCAACGGGACAGGGCGGTTCACGCTGTGCTCGGCTGAGGACGACTTCTTCAATGCTTTTGGCGATCCCGACGAGACGCTGGTAGCCACCGCGTTGAACTGGCTGGGAGAAGGGGCTTGTCCGACATCCCAAACCGGCGCTGCCTGGACAACACTAGCCAGCGAGCGGCAGGGTGGCGCATCCTGGTCCCATGCAGAATACATTCCCGAGAGAGTGGACGAGTATCGACGATGAGATTGCGGCGAGTGACGGTATCTCGCCGGTAAACATGAGCTACTCCGAGCTTTTTCGCCGGGTGGTGATGTAGATTCAGGCAGTGACGAAAAGATAACGCCTCAAGGAGCGTCAATCAGTGAACCCAATGACAGCGAACACGAGTGAATCAGAAGATACCGGTGCACTCTTTCTGGATATCGTCGCTAGGCGGCGATCGATGCGGGATTTCAAACCGGATCCCGTGCCAACCGAGATTATTGAGTCAGTGTTTGGCGGCGCGCAGCGCGCACCCAGTAACTGCAATACCCAGCCATGGTTCGTACACGTGGTCACCGGTGAGACGTTGGAGAGACTGAGGGCAGAGCTGCCTGCCAAATTTGCAGCGGGAGAGATCGCGCTCGACTTCCCCTACGACGGGCAGTACGAAGGGGTCTATAAAGACCGCCAGTATGCGTCGGCGACGGCACTTTATGACTCACTGGGCATCGCGAGAGAGCAGAAGGCTGAGCGTAACGCGTGGTTTATGCGCAACTTCAGTTTTTTTGATGCGCCCGCGGTAGCTTTCTTTACGTTGCCGACAGGATTCGGTTTGCGCGAGGCCTGTGATCTAGGCATGTTTGCGCAAACCGTGATGCTCGGTTTGACGGCTCATGGTTTGGGGTCATGCCCCCAGACAGCGCTGGCTTTTCTTGCCAATGTTATTCGGCCCACGCTGGGGCTGGGTGATCATGAGCAGTTGATGTTTGGCATGAGCTTCGGTTTCCCCACCGATACGGCGGTGAATGAGGTCCGGACGGACCGGGCGGCGTTAAAGGACGTGGTGACCTTCCACTCCTGACAGCCGGTGTCAGCGCCCCGGCGCGGCGAGAAAATCGGTCACGTTCAGGTTGAAGCCCGACAGCGCGTTGAAATGAAGCGGTGCTGACATCAACTGTAAATCGCTGAGCCCAAGGTGCCTCAGGATCTGCGCACCGGTGCCAATCAAGCGGTAGTTCTGGGGCGGTGCCGGTCGTTGCTCGGCGTGCAGCAGCTGATCCAAATCTTCGAGGATGGTAGCTGGCGTCTCGGCGCCCCCCAGCAATACCACCACGCCTCTACCGGCATTGGCAATGTGGCTCATAGCCGCTCGATAAGACCATCCTGGTGTGTTCGCAGCGTCTAACTGGGTGCCCAGCAGATCCCGTAGGGTGTTCACCGGCTGCACCCGCACCGGTACTGCGCCGGGTTGACTAAGATCGCCAAGGCAGAGGGCGAAATGCAGCATGTCGTCAATCAGATCCCTGAAGGTATGAAGCGTAAAGGGTCCCCACTCGGTGTGGATCGACTCGGCGCTATGTAGCTCAATCGATTGCTCATGAAGCGACCGGTACTCAATCAGGTCGGCGATGGTGCCCATATTGAGGCCGTGCTCACGGGCAAACACCTCGAGCTCCGGTCGGCGGGCCATGGTGCCGTCCGGGTTCATGATTTCCACAATCACCGCTGCGGGTGCCAGACCAGCCATGCGCGCCAGATCGACGCCCGCTTCAGTATGACCTGCGCGCTTTAGCACGCCACCCCGTTTCGCCACCAGTGGAAAGATATGACCCGGCTGACGAATATCTTTGGATGTGGCGTTTTCTGCGATCGCTTGAAGGATCGTATGTGAGCGTTGTGCGGCGCTGATACCGGGGCCAACCTGCTCCGTGGCGTCGATCGACACAGTGAAGTTGGTCTCGTGCTGGGAACGGTTATCGCGAACCATCAGAGGGAGGTTCAGCTGCCGCGCACGCTCCGGCGTGATGGGCATGCAGATCAACCCGCAGGCTTCCGTGGCAAAGAAATTGACGATCTCCGGCGTCACTTTTTCGGCGGCGATAATCAGATCGCCTTCGTTTTCACGATCCTCATCATCCATCAGTATGACCATACGGCCGGCGCTAATGTCATCGAGTAGTGTGGGAATGTCAGACAGCATAATTAGGAATTCGGTTAGGAGATAAGCTCAATCGCGACCGCGGTGGCCTCACCGCCGCCAATACAAAGGGCTGCGACCCCGCGCTGCTTGCCGTAGTGTTCAAGCGCGTGCATCAGGGTCACGATGATCCTCGAACCGGTCGAGCCGATCGGATGCCCCTGGGCGCAGGCGCCGCCATGAACGTTGACGCAGGCGGGATCGAGCTTTAGCTCTCGCGTTGTCAGCATAGTGACCATAGCGAAAGCCTCATTGATCTCCCACAGGTCGACTTCAGAGGCGGACCAACCTGCCTTCGCCAGCACCTGTTCTGTGGCGCCAATGGGTGCCAGCGTGAAATCTTCTGGCGCCAGACTGTTACGGGCGTGGGCGACGATACGAGCGCGCGGCTTAAGGCCGTGGCTCGCGACGGCATCTTCGCTGGCCAGCAGCAGAGCGCTGGCGCCATCAGAGATAGAGCTGGAGTTGGCGGGTGTGATCGTGCCGCCCTCGGCAAACGCAGGACGGAGCTGCGGAATTTTCTCCGGGTTGGCCTTATGGGGCTGCTCGTCCACCGACACAGTATGCTCGCCGCGCCGGGTGCGGATGGTGACAGGCGCGATTTCCTGCGCGTTGAGACCCTCATCAATAGCGCGCTGCGCACGGGTCAGACTCTCAATAGCAAAGGCATCCATATCTTCCCGCGTGAGTCCATGTGCGTCAGCAGTTTTCTGCGCGAAGGTACCCATGGCGGCACCGGTATAGGCATCCTCCAGCCCGTCGATGAACATATGATCGAACAGTTTGGTGTGCCCGAGTCGCTGACCCTTGCGTCCGGTCATCAGAATTTGCGGCGCGTTGGACATGCTTTCTAGGCCGCCACTGATCACCAACTGGTTGGTGCCCGCTGCAATACTGTCGATACCAAAAATGGTGGCCTGCATACCGCTGCCGCAGGCCTTGTTGATCGTGACTGCGCCAGTGGTGCTGGGGATTCCTGCGGCCAGCATTGCCTGCCTAGCCGGGCACTGCTTGAGGCCGGCCGGTAGTACGCATCCCATGAATACCTCGTCTACTGCTTCGGGTGCGACATTCGCTCGGTCGAGCGTGGCTGCAATGGCGGTCGTGCCCAATTCGTTGGCTGTGGCGTCGGCTAGGTCGCCCAGCAGCCCACCCATGGGCGTGCGGGCACCATCGACGATCAGTACATTGGTCATATAGCGGCTCTTAACGGAGACGGGGCGGGCATTTAGCCCCAACTAAGACGGCCCTGCAAGTTCAGAGAGGACTCGGATTCGCTGCAAACGACTTGTCGCGCACTGCGGTGCGAAATGCCGAGGGCGTCAGCCCGGTTTGCTCGCGGAACATGCGGCTGAAATGTGAGGCATCGTGCAGACCCACGGCGACCCCTACCTCAGTGATCGACAGATTGGTTCGACGCAACAGAGCCTGTGCCTCGTCCAGCCTGCGTTGTTGTAGGTATTGGCCAACGGATACGCCGGTGGCGAATTTAAAGCGTCGCATCAGTGTGCGAGTGCTGACGCCGAGCTGCGCGGCTAGCGCGGTCATGGCGGGGGCTGCGCGCAGATCCCTGTTCAGCTCGGTTTGGACGTCGGCAATGAGCTCATCATGGTGCAGATCTCTCGGTGTGCCGACCGGAGAGGGGGAGAAGCGCTGTCGAATTTCAGGTGAGAACTGATTCTCTATGTAACGGGCGACCCTGGGGGAGAACAGCTCACCACAGAGATACACCATCAGGTCAGCCACCGAGTTCACGCTGCTCACACAGAACACGTTGTCAGATTGTGTGATCAATTGACGCCGCTCCAACTGGACCCGTGGGTAGCGATGCGCAAACGCGTCGAACCACTGCCAGTGAGTGGTCATCGTTCTCCCTTTCATGCGGCCCGTCTCTGCCAGAAGAAAGCTGCCGGAGCCAACGCTGATGGTCAGCCCCCCCGCGCTGACATGCTGTTCGATAAGTGCGATCTGCTCTGGGTGGCGGCGCAGGACTCGCTGTGGCTGTCGCCAGATGGCAGGAACGATCAATAAATCAGCCTGAGAGAGTTCGGTCAGTGGTGTTGACGCGAGGGTCAGGCCACTTTGTATAGTGAGCGGACCCCCCTCCTGACTGAAACACTCGATGCTAAGGCGCTGTCGGCCGGCACGACCGAGTGCTTGAGCCGCGCCAGTCAGGATTTCAAGTGGCAGTGTGAGTGAGGAGGCAAGCATGTCCTCGTGGGTCAACGCCGCAATGCGAAAAACTGACTCGGTATTTGGCGTAATATTCATATTATATGGCGTTATACGCATAGAAAATGCCCCTGTCGAGGGTAAACTGCCACGCTTTCGCGGGTTCGCCACGGATCCGTCGTTGCGAGAAAAGTGGAGATCTCATGCTCAGATTGCCCGTCATGGTTGCCGCAGGCGGTATCAACAGTGCAGGCCGTACGTCCCGTCGTCATGCCTATCGGCGAATGATCTGGGATCATCTGTCAGCGACTGATCGGGCCGCGACTGAGTCCGCCTTGTCACAAATGATGGGTACCAGCGATAGGGATAACCTGCTCAAGCACACATTGGTGCGCGAAATCGAAAGCGACTGGTTTGATCACCAAGCCGTGCCCTGGCACCGGCGGGCTCAGGTCAGCGCAGATCAAGGAGGGGGGGTCTTCGATTACAACCCGGGTGGTATCGGTGACGGCGACGTTATCGGTGGGAAGACGTCGCCTTTGGACGAAAAGCGTCTGCGGGTGGCACTGGAGCCCCACTCCGAAGTCTTGCTGCCCAGCACTCGCCAGTTTGACGTCAGCAGTGCGGGGCAGTTGCCGACCGGCTTCAACCCCGGAGATCTGTACCCCTCACGCAATCATCCCCGCGCAGTGCAGATGACGGTGTTTGCTATGTCGGATGCGCTCGCTGATCTGGGTATGGATTGGGCAACGCTGGCCGGCAAGGTGCCCGCTGATGCCGTCAGCGTTTATATCTCCAGTGCGATGGGTCAGCTGGACGACGCGGGGTCGGGCGGTATGCTGCGGGCGCGTCTGCAGGGCCGCCGCGTCAGTTCCAAGCAGTGCCCTTTCGGTTTTGCCGAGATGCCGGGCGACTTTGTCAGTGCTTACGTTCTGGGCACGATGAGCGCTACCGGGCCTGCCCTCGGCGCTTGCGCGACGTTTCTCTACAACCTTCGCCTGGGTATCGCGGACATTCGCGCCGGCCGCTCTCGCATCGCGGTAGTGGGCGCCGCAGAAGCGCCTGTGAATGCCGAGGTCATGGACGGTTATGTCGCCATGGGTGCGCTGGCCACTGACAAAGGGCTTAGGCAGCTCGACGGATTGGCTGAGAGTGAGCGGGTAGATAGCCGCAGGGCTTGTCGACCCTTCGGGGAAAATTGCGGTTTTACTATGGCGGAGTCGGCGCAAGTGGTGATCCTGATGGATGACGCGCTGGCCCTCGAGCTGGGCGCCCCCATTCTGGCCGGCGCGCCGTTCGTGAGTGTGCGTGCTGATGGTGCTAAGAAATCGATCTCCGGCCCCGGCGCAGGCAATTATCTGACCGTGGCGGAGGCCATGGCAACGCTGCGCAATATCCTCGGTGATGAGCGGCTCAAACATCGCGGCATGGTTCAGGCGCACGGCACAGGGACGCCCCAGAACCGTGTCACGGAATCAACCTTGCTCAACAAGGTTGCCGAAGCGTTTGGTGTCTCAGAGTGGCCGGTTGCGGCAATTAAGAGTTACGTGGGCCATTCACTGGGTGCGGCGGCGGGGGATCAGCTCACCGCGACACTGGGTATCTGGCAACACGGGATGATTCCCCGCATCCACACGGTGGATGGACTGGCCGATGATGTGGTTACCGAGCGGCTCAGTTTTGCGCTTACCGAGCAGGACAGCTCGGAGCGGGATTACGCGTTAATCAACAGCAAAGGATTTGGCGGAAATAACGCGACCGCTGCGCTGTTGAGCCCCGATACCACCGAACACATGCTGGGCCGCGCGTACGGCAAAGCCGAGATGGCTGCCTGGCGGGATCGTCGCGACGCGGTAGCGGCGGAGCAGGCTGCGACGGAGGCTGAGCGCATCGCGGGCAACTGGTCGCCCAGTTATCATTTTGACGAGGGCGTACTCACTGATGCGGACGTCACCGTGACCTCTGAGTCGATCGCATTCGCTGGCCAGACCATTCCGCTCCGCGGGGCGGTGCCAGATGGTTGGCAGGTCGACTGAAGCCAGACATTTGCTACGCTAGTCCTATAGCCATCAAGATGTACTGACATGTCGACGCTCGATACCTTGCTTCATCGCAACTCCCACCCGCGCCTGACTGACCCCGGGCCCGATGCCGATCAGTTGCAGACGATTCTGCAGGCCGCACTGCGTGCGCCGGATCATGGTCGACTGCGGCCGTGGCGTTTTGTGGTGATCACTGGAGATCGACGCGCGGTGTTGGGAGAGTGCTTTCAGCGTAGCCTCGTGTTGAAAGGTATTACCGATGCCGCTCAGTTAACGAAAGCTGAAAACGCTCCGTTGCGGGCACCGCTGGTGCTCGCCGGGCTGCTGCACGCCGTTGCTCATGAAAAAGTCCCTCGAGATGAGCAGGCGCATGCGGTGGCGGCTTCGCTCCACGCAGCGCAGCTGGCGGCGGACGCCCTCGGCTTTGGCTGTGTCTGGCGCACAGGAGGCTATGCTACGGATCCTCATGTCGTCGAAGCGCTTGGGGGGGAACCTGGTGATCAGGTCATTGGCTTTCTCTATATCGGTACCCGAGATGGCCCGAGTAAACTGATCCCCGAGGAAACGCTTGATTCTGTTGTGAGCTACTTTTAAATTGCCCGCACATTCAGGGGGCGCATCATAAGCATGTTGAAAAAGCCGTGGCTGCACTTTTTGCTGCTGGGAGTGATGTTGTTTGTCGGCGGCCAGTGGCTTTTCCCTGAGCCTAAACCGGTGTTGGGTCCGCCCAATCCGGAGCGGCTCAGCGCCATGGTGGAGAACTACACCCGCTTTGCCCCAGACGGCGTTAGTCCGGCGCTGCTGGAGCAGTTTATCGACACCGAGTTGCGTGATGAATTGTTGTTTCGAGAGGCACTTGACCGCGATCTGCAATACCGTGACGCCGCGGTTGAGCAGCGCATCATCCGCAATATGCGCTTTCTCGATACCAGTACCGGCGCTAGCGACCGAGAGCTGATACAGCAGGGTTATGCGCTTCGGCTTCACCTCACCGATGAAGTTATTCGTCGCCGCTTGGTGCAGATTATGGAGCGGCTGATCGTGGCCACCCGACCCAACCCGGCACCGGGCGCAGAGGCGGTGGCAATCCGGTATCAGCAGGAGCTCGACAGCTGGCGCGAGCCCGCGCGCTATACCTTCAGTCACGTGTTCCTCTCGACCCAGCGTGCGGCAGAGATGCCGGCATTGATGGCACAGGTCAATACCGACAGCTTAAGCCCCGATGCGGCGCGGTTACTCGGCGCGCCCTTTTTGTCGGGTTATGCCTTCCGGCGCCAGAGCCCTGAGCAGATGTCCCGGGTATTTGGTGCTGAGTTCGCCGAGCAGGTGAGCGCCACCGAGGTTCAGGCCGGTGCATGGATCGGACCGGTAACGTCGGTCTTTGGCCAGCACTATGTCTATATCGAGGCATTCGAGCCGTCGCGCACGCTGGAGTTGGAAGAGGTCAGTGTACGTATTGAGCGGGATCTGGTCCGCGAGGCAGAAGAGCAGGCTGTTGTCGATTGGGTAGAGGGGGCGATGGCCGGCTATGAGGTGCGACGCTCATGAGAGTGTGGTTAATAGTGTGGAGCTTGCTGCTCGCGACCGACGCCGCCGCACACCGGTTCGCGCCTTCGTTACTCGAAGTGACGCAGCTTTCCGGAACGGCTTTTAGCGCCACTTGGAAAACGCCGCTACAAAAAGTCTCGGCGACACCGATTGAACCGCGCTTCCCCGCCGCTTGTGAGATCACTTCAATATCACCCTGGGTTCAGGAGGGCACCGGAGAGCTCAAGCAGATCCAGCTGGAGTGCCCGACGGGCTTGGTGGGGGAGACTGTGTCGGTCTCAGGCTTGGGACAAAACCAATCTTCTGCACTACTTCGCATCACTTTGGCTGACGATATTTTTCA
Source organism: Congregibacter sp. (assembly GCA_013911345.1). The sequence continues at coordinate 1,092 of JACETJ010000024.1, read as the reverse complement.
TCAGGCTGTGTTCACCGCCACCGAGCCCGACTTTGTTGTGCCCGAAGAAGGCTCTGCCGGCACAGTCGCGCTCGACTACACCTGGCTCGGGGCCGAGCACATCTGGGCAGGACCCGATCACCTCCTGTTTGTGATGGGACTGTTGCTACTGGTGGGCTGGAACCGGCGTCTCATTTATACCGTCACGGCGTTTACCCTAGGACACAGCGTGACACTTGCCATGGTGACGCTAGGGCTCTTCGACTACCCAGTATCGTTGGTGGAATTCATGATCGCCCTGTCGATCTATCTGTTGGCGGTGGAGTTGGCGCGAGGGTCAGCCGGCGCCCTGTGGCGGCAACCTTGGTGGCTGGCCGGCGGTTTTGGGTTATTGCACGGTATGGGCTTTGCAGGCGCGCTGGCTGACACAGGTCTGCCCCAGTCAAACGTCCCGCTGGCTTTGCTCTTTTTTAATGTGGGGATCGAGCTGGGGCAGCTTGCTTTTATCGCGTTACTGGTCGTGCTGGCGATGCTCGGCGGCCGCCTGATCGGTGGCAGGGTGGCAGCGCTCAAGCCAGTCCCGATTTACGTGCTGGGCGGGCTCTCCGCAATGTGGTGTATTGAACGCGGGCTGGAAGTGCTGGCCTAATCAGGGGTTACCCGGCCAATTCCTCATTGGAATGACAGGGTGGAGGGCAATGGCGATGCCCTCATCGATATGGTTTTCGTTTTCCAGTACGTCCCGTCTGCGCACAAAAGCTGTGCCACTTCGCGTATCGACGGCATCGGTGACGTCCATTCCACCTTCCCCCGAGAATAGCCGCTCCAGGTTCATATTGAACCAAGCGACGCGGAGGGTGGCGGCCGCGACGGGGCGAGACCAGTCAAATTCAGCCGTTACACCACTGCCTGCACCCTGAACCGCGGGCTTGCGTGTAACCCCATCAAAGCGTGTTACGCGGTTAAGTCCTTGCTCGTAATAGACGTCTTTCTCGATGATGTCAGTGAAAACGATGCTGCCGATGTCAGTTTGCTCTCGCAACTGATCGCGCACCGCCTGAACGATCTGGATGAATGACTTTTGATTGACTCGTCCAGTGGTGGGGTCGATGG
>JACETJ010000023.1 GCA_013911345.1 Congregibacter sp. | reverse complement strand
CGTTTGGCACGCGTGGCAACAACGACTGGGAGGTCCGTTTGTCTCAACCCGCTGTCCTCGCACTGGAAGATGGCACGATTTTTCGCGGCCTCTCCATCGGTGCTTCCGGCACAACAGTGGGTGAGGTGGTCTTCAATACCGCGATGACCGGATACCAGGAGATCCTGACCGATCCCTCCTACTGCCGACAGATCGTGACCCTGACCTACCCGCACATCGGCAACACCGGCGTCACCAGCGAGGATGAGGAATCCACCGGGATACAGGCGGCGGGATTGATTATCCGTGACCTGCCGTTGCTGGCCTCGAATTTTCGCTCCGAACAGAGCCTGAGTGATTACCTGATTGACGGTAACACCGTGGCGATTGCTGACATTGATACCCGGAAGCTGACGCGGATTCTTCGCGACGGTGGTGCCCAGAGCGGTTGCATCATGGCGGGTGCAGAGGTCGATGAGACACAGGCGCTGGAGCAGGCGAGGGCCTTCGCCGGGTTGAAGGGTATGGATCTGGCCAAGGTCGTGACGACAAAAGAGCCTTATGATTGGACCGAGGGCACCTGGCAGCTGCCCGCCACAGCGGGGGATGCCCCCGACCGGAGCGCGTCGGCTTACTCGGTAGTCGCGTTGGACTTTGGTGTGAAGCGCAACATCCTGCGTATTCTTGTTGACCTCGGCTGCAAGGTCACCGTGATGCCCGCTCAGTCGACGATTGACGCGGTCATGGCCGTTGCACCTGATGGGATATTTTTCTCCAACGGTCCAGGGGACCCAGAGCCCTGCGAGTATGCGATCACCCTCGCGCGTGAGGTGATGGATCGAGCGATTCCGCTGTTCGGTATTTGCTTGGGGCATCAGATTCTGGCGCTGGCCAGCGGGGCCAGAACCGAGAAGATGAAGTTCGGTCATCACGGCGCAAATCACCCCGTGCAAAACCTCAGCGATAACACCGTGATGGTGACCAGTCAGAACCATGGCTTCACCGTCTCCGAGCAGGACCTTCCCGACACACTTGAGGTGACCCATCGATCCCTGTTCGATGGCACGCTTCAGGGGATCGCTCGCAAGGATGTGCCCGCATACAGCTTTCAAGGCCATCCCGAGGCCAGTCCTGGCCCTCACGATGCCGCCAATCTCTTCCAGCCGTTCATCGCGGCGATGGAGCAGACAAAAAAATGAGTGAGGAGTGCTAGAGCGTGCCGCGTCGATCTGACATCGAGAGCATTCTGATTCTGGGCGCCGGGCCGATTGTTATCGGTCAGGCCTGCGAGTTTGATTATTCCGGTGCACAAGCCTGTAAGGCCCTGCGGGAGGAGGGCTATCGCGTCATCCTAGTAAATTCTAATCCCGCCACCATCATGACGGACCCCGCTATGGCCGATGCGACCTATATCGAGCCCGTTGAGTGGCAGACGGTCGCCAGAATTATCGAGCGAGAGCGCCCCGACGCTGTTCTTCCCACTATGGGCGGTCAGACGGCACTCAATTGCGCGCTGAAACTCGCTTCAGAAGGCGTATTGGAAAAGTTTGGCGTCGAGATGATCGGCGCCACACAGGAAGCCATCGATAAAGCTGAAGATCGCGAGAAATTTGACATTGCGATGCGTCGGATCGGGCTTGAAACGCCTCGTGCTGGGCTCGCCCACAGTATGGAAGAGGCCTGGACGGTGCACGAGGAAATTGGCTTTCCCTGCATTATCAGGCCCTCGTTTACGATGGGTGGCTCTGGCGGCGGTATCGCCTATAACCGAGATGAGTTTGAAGAGATCTGCCTCAGGGGATTGGAGCTCTCGCCCACCAGCGAGCTGCTGATTGACGAGTCTCTGATCGGCTGGAAAGAGTACGAGATGGAGGTTGTTCGGGATAAAAACGACAACTGCATCATCGTCTGCTCGATAGAAAATTTTGACGCCATGGGTGTTCACACCGGCGACTCCATCACGGTCGCGCCCGCTCAGACACTGACCGATAAGGAATACCAGATCATGCGCGATGCCTCGTTGGCGGTGCTGCGCGAGATCGGCGTAGAGACGGGCGGCTCAAATGTCCAGTTTGGTCAGTGCCCTGATACCGGCCGGCTAGTGGTGATTGAGATGAACCCGCGTGTCTCGCGGTCATCGGCGCTGGCATCCAAGGCGACCGGCTTCCCGATTGCCAAGGTGGCAGCAAAATTGGCGGTGGGCTACTCACTCGACGAGTTGGAGAACGACATCACTGGCGGAGTCACCCCCGCTTCGTTCGAGCCAGCCCTCGACTATGTGGTCACCAAGATCCCACGCTTTGCCTTTGAAAAATTTGCCACCGCAGATCCACGACTAACAACCCAAATGAAATCGGTGGGCGAAGTGATGGCTATCGGGCGCACTTTTCAGGAGTCGTTACAAAAAGCGCTGCGCGGACTCGAGGTCGACTCGGCAGGCTTTGAGCCGCGCATGCAGGTGTTGGACGAAGACTCCCGCTCTGAATTAGTAGACCGGTTGACTAATCCGGGTGCCGATCGTATCTGGTACCTCGCGGATGCATTTCGTGCGGGGTTCGAGCTGGAAGAGATTTACGGCTACTCGGGTGTCGACCCCTGGTTCCTGATTCAGATTGATGACATCGTGCGCTGGGAGTCACAGCTCTCTGGACTGACGGCGGACGGGATTGATCACAGCCTCATGTGGGGGCTCAAGCGCCGAGGCTTTTCTGACAAGCGCATCGCCGATGTGTTGGGCACAACCGAATCCGCAGTGCGCGAGCGACGATGGTCGTTGGATATTCGGCCTGTCTACAAGCGTGTCGATACCTGTGCTGCCGAATTTGCGGCCTCCACTGCCTACATGTACTCGGCCTACGAAGAGGAGTGTGAGGCAGCACCCAGCGATCGGAAGAAAATTCTGGTGCTCGGTGGCGGCCCTAATCGCATCGGCCAGGGGATTGAGTTCGACTACTGCTGCGTCCATGCGGTGTTGGCGATGCGGGAGGATGGTTACGAGACCATCATGGTGAACTGTAACCCTGAGACCGTATCGACCGACTACGACACCTCAGACCGATTGTATTTTGAGCCTGTCACCCTTGAAGATGTGCTGGAGATTGTTGATCTGGAGCAGCCCACCGGGGTGATCGTGCAGTTTGGGGGTCAGACGCCGCTCAAGCTTGCCCGGGCGCTCGAGGCGGCGGGTGTGCCCATCATCGGTACCACGCCTGATCAAATTGATCGCGCGGAAGATCGGGAGCGGTTCCAGCAAATGATTCAGGCGTTGTCGCTTCGCCAGCCGGCAAATACGACGGTGCGAAGTGTCGAGGCGGCTGTCGCGGCAGCAGCAGAGATTGGTTATCCACTAGTGGTTCGTCCATCTTATGTACTCGGTGGCCGAGCCATGGAAATTGTGTATCGCGAAGAGGATCTGTTGCGCTACATGAACGATGCCGTCAGGGTGTCCGAGGATTCTCCCGTGCTGCTGGACAGTTTCCTCAGTGCGGCGATTGAGGTGGATATCGATGCCGTGAGTGACGGCGAACAGGTCGTTATTGGCGCCATCATGCAGCACATTGAGCAGGCCGGTGTTCACTCCGGTGATTCGGCCTGTTCATTACCCCCTTATAGCCTGCCTGCCGATGTACAGGAATCCATGCGCGACGTGGTGCGCAAGATGGCGCTGGAACTCGGCGTTTGCGGATTGATGAATGTTCAGTTGGCGTGGCAGGACGACGAGATCTATGTGATCGAGGTCAATCCCCGTGCCTCGCGAACCGTGCCGTTTGTTTCCAAGGCGGTCGGTGTGTCACTGGCCAAGGTCGCGGCACGATGCATGGCGGGCCAAAGCCTCGAGAGCCAGGGTGTGACGAAAGAAATCGTCCCCCCCTATTACAGTGTGAAAGAGGCGGTGCTGCCCTTTAACAAGTTCCCGGGCACGGACCCAATTCTGGGTCCTGAGATGAAATCCACGGGTGAAGTTATGGGCACAGGCGAGACGTTTGCTGCGGCCTTTGCTCGGGCCCAGCTGGGCGCCGGCGACGATCCGCCCACCTCCGGCTTATGTCTTATCAGTGTGCGCGACGTCGACAAGCCGGCAGCTGTGGACGTAGCGAGAAGACTGGTGGCGCAGGGCTTCACTCTGGCAGCAACCGGAGGTACCGCAAGCGCTTTGGAAGAGGCAGGCCTGACTGTGCGACGAGTGAACAAGGTGGCTGAGGGTCGCCCGCACATCGTGGATTTGATCAAGAACGATGAAGCCGCCATGATTATCAATACGACAGAGGGCCGCCGTGCCATTATGGATTCGGCTTCGATCCGTGCCAGCGCAGAGCAGCATCGAGTGTTTTACACCACGACACTGGCCGCGGCAGAGGCGGTATGCATGGCGCTGGAGCAGGAGACAGACATCACGGTGCGTCGACTACAGGATTTGCATGAGAGCATCGCCGTATGAACCGCGTTCCCATGACAGTGCAGGGCGAGCAAGCCCTTAGAGAAGAGCTAGAGCGTCTCAAGAAGGTGGATCGCCCGCGAATCACGCAGGCAATTGCCGAAGCGCGTGAGCATGGGGATCTTAAAGAGAACGCCGAATACCATGCGGCGAGAGAGCAGCAAAGCTTTGCAGAGGGGCGGATTCAGGAGCTTGAGCACAAGCTGTCTCATGCCCAGATCATAGACGTCATGACAATCCCCGCCACGGGGAAGGTTGTGTTTGGCGTCACGGTAACGTTGATCGATGTTGAAGACGAGCGCACCGTCACCTATCGGATCGTGGGAGAGGATGAGGCAGATGCCAAAGCCAATCTGATTTCGGTGAACTCTCCCATCGCCCGTGCGTTGGTCGGGAAGATGGAAGGAGATGAAGTCACCGTGCATGCGCCGGGCGGGGATGTGATTTACGAGATCGACGCCGTCGAGCATCTCTAGACTTACTGAAAATCATTCTCATTGGTCGTATGATCCGCGTTTTACTGCGGGAGCCCTTTGTGGCCGCAAAGATCGACACCCTCACGCTTTGGAATTTGCCGCTCAATACGCCGGCTGAGTTGGTCGGTTTCACCGATGCTCTCAGCACGCGTTACCGCGGCCGCTTGCAGGAGTTTGGTTTTCATTCGGGTGAGGAAATTTCCTGTCAGCAGCGGCCAGGATTTGGTGCGCCTCGAGTTTTCCGCGTCAGTAACGCAACTTACTGCCTTGATCAGGAATTGGCAGAACAGGTGTTGGTGCGACCGCTTGGAGCGTCGCCTCATGCCTAGTGTTTTGTTGGTCGGCACACCCAATTCGGGCAAGACTGCTCTGTTCAACAGGCTAACGGGGTTGAACCAGCGGGTCGCCAATTATCCCGGTATTACGGTAGATCTCTCGATCGGACGTCTGGCGAAGCTGCCCGAGCTCGACTTGGTAGATTTTCCCGGTACCTACTCCCTAAGGCCCATCTCGGAGGAAGAGCGGGTCGCTGTTGGGCATTTTGATTCGTCGCTGGCTGATCCAGACGTGCAGCATGTCCTGTGTATCGTCGATGCGACGCGATTGGAGAAAAGCCTCTTTTTCTGTCTGCAGGTGGTGCACGCCTGCCAGCGTCAGGGGCGCCCCGTCACGGTGGTCGCCAACATGGGTGATATTCTCAGACGCCACGGTCTGAGTATCGACGCTGAGGGATTATCGCAAGCCATTGGCGCTCCCGTGATGGTGGCGTCAGCGCGCACTGGGGAGGGGACCGATGCGATTATCTCGGGCCTTCAGTCGCCCCCGCCTGCTGCAGCGCCACAGCGTATAGCGGATGACAACTCGATTTTGGCGAGTGAGGGCGGATCTGCTGACGACGCTCTCTACGCCGAGGCGCATCGCTTGGCGGCGCAATACGGGGCGCCAGCGGATGGGCTGCTACAAAGCCAGTCTCGACTGGACCGGTTTTTTCTTGGGTCATTGTCCGGTGGGCTGACCTTTTCTCTGATCATGCTGATTCTTTTTCAGTCAATCTTTACCTGGTCTGCACCGGCTATGGACGCGGTGGAAGCCGGAGTCATTGGCTTGGGGGGCTGGATATTGCCGTTAATCGGCGACGGCGTGCTCGCTGATTTTGTGGCAGATGCGGTCTTCAGCGGCATTGGTGCGTTTCTCGTGTTTGTCCCGCAAATTTTTGTGCTGACGTTTGTCATCGGTCTTCTTGAGGATTCCGGTTACCTCGCCCGCGCCGCCTTGATATGCCACAAGCCGCTGGCGTTCTTCGGTCTCAGTGGTAAAAGTTTTATTCCCATGTTGTCCGGCGTGGCTTGCGCGATTCCTGCTATTTACGCAGCGCGCTCAATCGAATCCCCACGAGCCAGGTTCCTCACTTATCTTGCGATTCCGCTGATGCCCTGCTCGGCGAGATTGCCCGTGTACACCTTGCTGATTGCCATTTTCATCCCGCGGGAGACTGCATTGGGGGGGCTGGTCGGCTGGCAGGGCATGACGCTCTTCGCCATCTATGTTTTTGGCATGGCCGCCGGTCTGGTCATCGCAGGGTTGGTCAATCGCTTGTCACCCTCCGAAGGACAAATGCCCTTCATGATGGAATTGCCGGCCTACCGCATACCGGCACTGGTGCCCATTGCCAGAAAATCTTTACAGCGGGCCAAACACTTTGTGACCAAGGCCGGTGCCGTGATTCTTGGCGTCACCGTGGTGATCTGGATTTTGGGCTACTTCCCAAATCAGGGTGTGGATTTGGGCGGGTCGTGGCTGGGTATGGTTGGACAGTGGATCGAACCTGTCTTCCAGCCGCTGGGTCTGGACTGGCGCTATGGGGTGGCAATTGTCAGCGCCTTTCTGGCGAGAGAGGTATTCGTCGGGACGCTTGGCACCATCATGGGGATCGAAGGGGCTGAGGATAATATTGTGCCGCTGGTCGAGCAGGTGCAAGCAAGTGCATTGCCGCTGGGTTCTGGGCTGGCGTTGCTGGTGTTCTTTGCTATTGCCCTGCAGTGTGTTTCCACCGTGGCTATTTTGGCCAGAGAAGCAAACTCATGGAAACTGGCGCTGCGGATGGTCATCGCTTACCTCTGCGTGGCATGGATCGCCGCCTGGGTAACCTTTAATGTGACCGAGTTGTTCTTCTGACGCTCGCGCTAGGGTGCCTTCGGGGAGCGGCGAACAGCATGGATTGCGTGGCCGCTTCTCTGCGCTTGGCTTCAGTCCTCGCGTTCGCGCTGGAACAGCCGTAGCTCAGTGAGCATAAGACGAGCGGCCAGCCTCAGCGTCAGATCATGGTGCTCTTTTTGCAGTTGTTCGACACCTGCTCCGATATCCTCCTGAAGACGCGAGGCTTCCTGTTCCGTCATTTGACTCGGCAGGCGCACCTCAAAGTGGCATTGTGACTCATTCTGGAGCTCCCCGTAGGCATCGGTCAGTGAGGCAATCGCGAAGTCGATCAGCGTCTGGTCGGCGCCTTTGCTGCCGAGCAGTTGAGTGAGTTGTTCCTTTAAGAAGCCAAACGCCTGCTTTTCGCGCGTGGGGAATTCGAGAATGTCGGCCATGGATCAGGGAGGTGTCATCGACTGCGATGCAAGTTGGACTTCTTGGGGTCAGCCTGCGGGTTGGGCCTCAATAGTGTCGCGATGTTGCCCACCCGTTGCACCAGATAGGCATCACTCTGACCGCACAATTCTCCGATCAAGACCTCGCGCTGTTCCCGGTCCCCAACCGCAACTTTGACCTTGATCAACTCATGGTCATTGAGTGCGCGATTGAGTTCTTCCAGCACCGACGGTGCTAGCCCTTTGCCAGCGATTGTGACGACGGGTTTGAGAGAATGTGCCTGTGCGCGGAGTTGACGTAACTCCTTACTGCTGGGAGGGGTCATGAAAGACTCGATGGATTATCACGGTAAACTCTGAATTGCCGATAGTGTAACGCTATCTCGTTCGCGCAGGTGGAATGGAACAGGGGAAGATGGGCAAGAAAAAATCATCAAGCCGGGCGTGGTTGAAGGAACATCACGAGGATGTCTACGTTCAACGCGCCCAGAAAGAAGGTTATCGGTCCCGGGCTGTCTACAAGCTCATGGAGATCAATAACAAAGACCGGATTATTCGTCCGGGCATGTCGGTGCTGGATCTCGGAAGTGCGCCAGGCGGTTGGTCCCAGGTAGCGGCTGAGTGGGTCGGTACTCATGGTCGGATGGTGGCGAGCGATATTCTCCCCATGGACGCACTACCCGATGTGCGGTTTGTTCAGGGAGACTTCACGGAGCAGGAGACCTATGACCGCATCATGGCGGAGCTGAATAGCCAGCTTTTGGATGTGGTGCTGTCTGATATGGCTCCCAACATGAGCGGTTTGAGCGAGGTGGATCAGCCGCGGGCCATGTATTTAGTGGAGTTGGCGACAGAGTTGGCGGTTACCTCATTGGCACCGGGCGGGGCGTTTATCGCCAAAGTGTTTCAGGGTGAGGGTTTTGAGGCCTGGTTCCACGAGATCCGCGGTCGCTTTACCCGCGTAGTCTCTCGTAAGCCCGCGGCTTCGCGGCCGCGATCCCGAGAAGTGTATGTGGTCGCCTCTGGCTTCAATGGCGGTAACTGAGCACGTTTCAGAGGCCTGTGAAGGCGTGGCCGAGGCCTCGGAGGCTTGCGAGAAGGGTTGAAACGGCGGAAATGATCCCCAAATCAGAGCTAAGTGCCGGAAAACCGGCGGATTTAGGGGTTGTTAGGCCAAAGCGTTATACTGTGCGGCCGCGCGACCAGCGCGCGCCCCGGAACCGAGAGGACTCGTTGTGAACAATATGGCTAAGAATCTGCTGCTGTGGCTGTTGATTGCCGCGGTGCTGCTCTCGGTTTTCAATAATTTCAATCTGCGCAGCAGCACCGAGCAGGTGGGCTACTCGACGTTTATTAGCGAAGTGCAGACCGACCGGCTCTCTAAGGTCGTTGTAGATGGCTTGACTATTACCGCCCAGCGCAAAGACGGCAGCAGTTTCGAGACCGTCCGTCCTATGGTCGAAGACCCTAAGCTGATGGATGATCTGCTGGCGCACAACGTGATAGTCGAGGGTAAGCAACCCGAGCAGCAGTCGGTCTGGACTCAATTGCTGATTGCGAGCTTCCCGATCCTGCTCATCATTGCTGTGTTCATGTTCTTTATGCGGCAGATGCAAGGCGGAGCCGGCGGCCGGGGCGGCCCAATGAGCTTTGGCAAGAGTAAAGCCAAGTTGTTGGGTGAAGATCAGATCACCACGACGTTTGCGGACGTCGCGGGAGTTGAGGAAGCGAAGGAAGACGTCCAAGAGCTGGTCGAATTCCTCCGCGATCCGGGTCGTTTCCAAAAGCTGGGTGGTCGCATCCCTCGAGGAGTGCTCATGGTGGGCCAGCCGGGAACCGGCAAGACCTTGCTGGCCAAGGCGATCGCAGGCGAGGCCAAGGTGCCATTTTTCTCTATTTCCGGATCAGACTTTGTCGAGATGTTTGTTGGCGTGGGCGCGTCCCGCGTCCGTGACATGTTCGAGCAGGCCAAAAAGCAATCACCCTGCATTATCTTTATCGACGAGATTGACGCTGTCGGGCGCCACCGCGGTGCGGGCTTGGGAGGGGGTCATGATGAGCGTGAGCAGACCTTGAACCAGCTGTTGGTGGAGATGGACGGCTTTGAGCTCAATGACGGCGTGATCGTGATCGCCGCGACCAACCGGCCAGATGTATTGGACCCAGCGTTGCTAAGACCCGGCCGATTCGACCGTCAGGTGGTAGTGGGTCTGCCCGACATCCGAGGGCGGGAGCAGATTCTCAAGGTGCACATGCGTAAGGTGCCGCTTTCTGAAGACGTCGATTCGTCCAAAATCGCGCGCGGCACCCCCGGCTTCTCCGGTGCCGATTTGGCTAATCTGGTCAACGAGGCCGCGCTCTTTGCCGCGCGAGGTGGCCTGCGCCTGGTTGGCATGAATCAATTCGAGTTGGCCAAAGACAAGATCATGATGGGTGCTGAGCGCCGGTCGATGGTGATGTCTGAGGCCGAAAAGCGCAATACGGCATACCACGAGGCGGGGCATGCCATTGTGGGCCGTCTGATGCCTGAGCATGATCCAGTGTACAAAGTCTCGATTATCCCTCGTGGTCGCGCACTGGGCGTGACCATGTTCCTGCCCGAGGAAGATCGGTACAGCCATAGTCGACGGCACATCATCTCGCAGATCACCAGTCTCTTTGGCGGCCGCGTTGCTGAGGAAATGACGCTTGGAAAGGACGGCATCACGACTGGTGCATCAAATGATATCCAGCGAGCGACTGAAGTCGCACGCAATATGGTGACCAAGTGGGGCCTGTCGGAGAGCATGGGGCCGCTGATGTACGACGAGGGCGGTGAAGAGGTCTTTCTGGGCCGCAGTGCAGGGCAGCCTGCCAAGGCGATGTCGGATGAGACGGCGCTTGCGATTGATCGAGAAGTACGCAATATCATCGATGAGTGCTACGACAAGGCGCATCAGTTGCTCGAGGATAATCGCGACAAGCTGGATATGATGGCCGATGCGTTGATGCAGTTCGAGACTATCGACGCTGAGCAAATTGATGACATTATGGAAGGCAAATCTCCACGGCCACCATCTGACTGGTCAGGCGATGACCGCGGCACGCCCCCTGATGAAGGAGAAGCCGAGTCAGCGGGCAATCCGATCGGCGGCGCTGCGACCGAGCACTGATCCGGTCACGGCGGTTTACCGCTAAGCAGAAGTTGTCCTGAGTTGGTCAACGCCATCACGTGTGGTGCACGCACGCTGGACCTCAGCCGTCCGTGCATCATGGGTGTTCTCAATGTCACTCCTGATTCTTTCTCCGACGGTGGACAGCTTTACCGCGACGGGCGTGTTAATACTGACGCGCTGGTAGCGCGCGCCGAGCACATGCTGGCCGAAGGTGCAGACATTCTGGATGTGGGTGGTGAGTCGACTCGCCCGGGCGCTGCCGCCGTCAGCGAGACGGAGGAACTGGATCGCGTTGTCACCGCCGTAGAGGCGCTTGCTCAGCGCTGCGACACGATCATTTCGGTGGATTCGAGCACACCCAGTGTGATGACGGAGTCCGCACAGTGCGGAGCGGGACTTCTCAATGATGTGCGCGGGTTCAAACGCCCTGGGGCGATGCAGGCAGCGGCGGACACGGGTCTTGCGCTCTGTGTGATGCATATGCAGGGTGAGCCGGACACGATGCAGGTGGCACCCGCCTACGACGATGTGGTGCAGGATGTCTCTGCGTTTCTAGATGCGCGTCTGGCTGATGTGAGCGCTTTTGGCATCGATCTTGATCGGGTGATCATTGATCCTGGTTTCGGCTTTGGCAAAACGGTCGAGCAAAACTTTCAGTTGCTCGCCCGACTGGGAGAGTTGTGTAGCAAGGAGCATCCAGTATTGGTCGGGCTGTCACGCAAATCCATGATCAGCAGTGTGCTCGATCGAGCACCGGAGCAGCGGACTTATGCCAGCGTCGCTTTGGCTTTGATGGCAGTAGATCGCGGGGCGCGTATAGTGCGAGTTCACGATGTTGCCGCCACATTCGATGCGTTGTCGATGTGGCAAGCAACGAGGCAAACGCTGATCCAGAGCTAACACGCATGAGCAGACAGTTTTTTGGCACCGACGGCATTCGTGGCGAAGTGGGTAAATACCCAGTCACGGCGGACTTTATGCTCAAGCTGGGTTGGGCGGCCGGGAGAGTATTTGCCTCGTCCGAGCGTGAAACCCATGTGCTGATAGGCAAGGACACCCGGGTGTCTGGCTACATGTTTGAGTCGGCGCTTGAGGCCGGACTGGTGGCGGCCGGAGCTCGCGTCACGCTCCTGGGCCCCATGCCCACACCCGCTGTGGCAGTGCTGACCCGCAGTCAAAAAGCGTCGGCCGGGATTGTCATCAGCGCTTCGCACAACGCCTACACCGATAACGGCATTAAATTCTTTGACGCAGAGGGCAGCAAGCTGTCAGACGATCTTGAATTGGAGATCGAACGCATGCTGTCTGAGCCCATGGAAACTGTGCCATCGGCTCAGCTGGGAAAAGCTTCCCGGATGGTGGATGCGCCGGGCAGATATGTGGAGTTCTGTAAAAATACGTTTCCCGACCAGCTGAGTCTGCGGGGAATGAAGCTGGTATTGGACTGTGCCCACGGTGCGACTTACCAGGTAGCGCCTCAGGTGTTCTCTGAGCTGGGGGCAAACGTGGTGGTAATGGGTGCTGAGCCGGATGGATACAACATCAACCGCGATGTTGGGTCGACATCCCCGGCGGCACTGCAGGCACGAGTGCTGAGCGAGCAGGCGGATCTGGGTATTGCGTTTGATGGCGACGGTGACCGCGTGCAGTGTGTTGCCGCCGATGGCACGGTTGTCGATGGAGATGAGCTTCTCTACGTCATCGCGAATGATCGTCGGCAGAGGGGGCGGCCGCCTCAGGGCGTGGTGGGCACCCTGATGTCCAACTTGGGCCTCGAGCACGCCCTGGCAGAAAAAGGTATCGAGCTAGTGCGGGCGAAGGTGGGGGATAGATACGTGCTTGAGCTCATGGCGGAACGCGGCTGGTCTCTGGGGGGAGAAGCTTCCGGACATATTATTTGTGGTGATCTCACTACTACGGGCGACGGGATCGTAGCCTCACTGCAGGTTGTGGCGGCCATGGCTGCTGCTGATGAAGGCCTTTTGGCGCTAAAAAGCGCGCTCCATAAATTACCCCAGACGTTGATTAACGTCCCGGTTTCGGAGGGTTTTGTGCTGGAAGACTGTAAGGCTGCGGTGGCAGAGAGCAAAAAGGTGGAGGATGTCCTCTCAGGTCGGGGTCGTTTGGTCCTAAGGCCGTCTGGCACCGAGCCGCTTATTAGAGTCATGATTGAAGGCGCAGATGCTGCAGAAAATCATCGGTTGGCGGACGGTATCGCCGACGCGATTCGACAGTCGCATTAGTTCAGTTGCGACGCCGGGGACTGACCGGTATGATCTCGCGCCCTATGGAGCTAGCCGGGTGCTGGCGCAAACCTGAGAAGAGCAATGGAACAGATAACGCTGATGGTACATCTGCTGGTCGCGGTGGGCCTCATCGCGCTGATTTTGCTGCAGCGGGGTAAAGGCGCTGACATCGGCGCATCTTTTGGGGCAGGCGCCTCACAGACTTTGTTTGGCAGTTCAGGCAGTGGCAATGCGCTGACAAAGATGACTGCTTGGTTATCAGCCATCTTCTTTGTCAGTAGTTTTGGTCTCGCTGTGATTGCTGATAATCGCACCGCGAGTGAGGATGACCTTGGGTTCGATGTGCCGGTTTATGAGCCCGTCGACACAACAACTGCGGACAGTGATGTACCGCTGATCGATTTTGAGTCCGAGGGTGATGTGCCTTCAGACGACGCGCCGCCTGCTGGCAACGGCGAATAATCGGTGAACAAGCGGAAGTGGTGGAATTGGTAGACACGCTATCTTGAGGGGGTAGTGGCCTATGGCTGTGCGGGTTCAAGTCCCGCCTTCCGCACCATATTTAAAAAGGCTCCCAAATGGGGGCCTTTTTTAATGGTAGATTGAAGCTGATATCCCCAATCGGGCGAGAAAGGGTGTTTGATTGTTCATCTCAATGCGGGAACTTGATACGCCAGAAAGGGCATCTGTGAATCAGGTGGTGCGTAAGTTTTGCCTGCTGATGATATTTCCTTTGGTAGTGATGGGCTGCTCTTCGAACACCATGCTGACCGTCCATTCTGAGCCCGAGGGTGCTGAATTGACGACCGTAGGCACCGGTGTTCCGTTGGGGAGAGCCCCGGCAGCCCTGGTTTTCTCCTCCAGCGATCTAGAGAACGCGCTACAGTCCAATGACTGCTATTTGGTTCGCGGCATTGAAGCAATCTGGCAGAGCGGTGCGACCTTGTCGAC
>JACETJ010000022.1 GCA_013911345.1 Congregibacter sp. | reverse complement strand
GGTCTCGGCTTGTACAGCGGCGGCAACCCGAACGTATGGATATCGAATTCCTTCTCTAACGATGGCATTTCCAACGCGCAGTTCTTGTGGGGTAACTATGACGGTGCTAACACATTGCTGCCAGGTCAGGCAGATTCAGTGGGCCTGTCACGACAGGGTCGTCCGGGTTATGACGTACCGCAATCATTGGTAGAAAATGTTGCGGCGGTCAGCGATGCGGATGCCAATGACTCCAATCTGGCACTGGTTGATCCAAATTATGAACAGCCGGCGGAGTGGAAATTTGCCTTGGGTGCGACTTACGACCTTATGGGCTATGTGTTCGACTTCGATTACTTGCACACTCGCGGTGATGACATGGCCTACTACGTGGATGTATCACAGCGTCAAACGGGTACCACATCCGCGGGTCAGCCGATCTATGGCTTCGCAGACGGTCTTGGTGAGAGCAATTTCATGCTGACCAACTCTGGCCGCACACCAAAGTCAGATATGTTCAGCCTGACGGTTCGGAAGGGGTGGGAAAACGGTTTAGATATGCAGCTGGGGTATGCCTATACTGATGCGGAAGATGTAAGCCCGATGACCTCGTCTGTCGCAGGGAGTAACTTCAATAACCTAGCGCTAAACGATATTGCCGATCCTGCTCCCGGCATATCTAACTACGTATCACCTCACCGGTTCACCATGAGGCTGACTTATAGGGCCGACTGGTTCGGTGATAATACAACCCGGTTTCATCTGCGCGGGTACGCTCATGAAGGCCAAGCAGGAAGTTATGTGATGGGGTCTGGCGATTTAGAGGGTGATCAACGGTTCGGACGGCACCTGTTGTATGTGCCGTCTGGTCCAACTGACCCCAACGTCGTGATTGCGGACTCTTTTGACTACGCCGCTTTTGAAGCATGGCGTCAGCGTGAAGGGGTCGGCACTGGCTTTGTGGCGCGCAATGACTTCAATGCGGATTGGAGCTATCGACTGGATCTGCGTATTGATCAGGAGATTCCGATCTACAACGACATCAAAGGTCTGCTGTACTTCAAAATCTACAACCTGACCAACTTGCTGAACAGCGATTGGGGTAAGCAATACCAAGCCCAGTTCTTCTCCCAGCAGGTGGTGAGTTCCAGTCTGGACGATCAGGGCCGATATGTCTTTGAGCGGTTCTCTGACCGTGATGTCAATGACCTCAACGAGCAGAGATCCCTTTGGGAAATGCGCGTGGGTTTCTCCATCAGATTCTGAATGTCATCAGTCTAGGATTAGAAGGGCGCTTTCGAGCGCCCTTTTTTATGCGCGATGCCGCGCTAACCGTTATGCGACTATTATGAGGGGTGATTTGAACCAAAAGGCGCCCTGAACTCAATTTCTAGGGTAACTATACTTCCCACCTGTCACCCGGTGTCCGCCCGAGGCTCGTTTTGAGTAATGCGCTCTATCAGCAGTGATGAATCGCCGGCGGGCTCACGCTGGCTGGTATTCATGACCGTCCTTGCCGTGTACATCTGCATGATCGATCGGATTGCGATCTCCATTGCCATTATTCCGATGGCGGAAGACAACGGTTGGTCACCGACGGTGCAGGGCGCGGTCATGTCCGCCTTTTTTCTCGGCTACGTGACCCTGCAGATCCCTGCCGGCTACTTGTCTGACCGCTTTGGTGGCAAATGGGTGTTGGGGCTGGGGGTGTTGTTCTGGTCCTTGTTTACGTTGCTCACGCCGGCCTCCGCCGCACTCGGTATCACGGTGCTATTGGCGTGTCGTTTTTTGATGGGTGTGGCCGAGGCAGTCACCTGGCCATCGATTTACTCGCTCTACTCGCGCTGGGTCCACCCGGACCGTCGCGCGTCCGCCGTTGGACTCATGAATTCCGGTATCTCGGGTGGTGCCGTGATTGCGCTGATCTGTACACCTTGGCTAATCAGTGTCTGGTCCTGGCAGGGTGCTTTCTATCTTTATGGTGTGCTTGGGATTTTGTGGTTCGCCGTGTGGGCGCCTCGGGCTCGATCACGACCTGCGAAGCCAACCCAGTGGGAGGAGACTGAGTCGGCCACTGCTCGGACGCCAGCAGGATCACCGCAGTCTGATTCGGCACCGAATGCTTACTATCCGCGGCTCACCGTCGCTCGCATGTTGCGCTCAAAGGCCGTATGGGCCCTTGCGATCGCGCACATTTGCATCAATTGGTCTTTGTATCTGGTGCTGTCGTGGTTCCCCACTTTCGTCAACCGTGAGCTTGGAGCCGATCTGCAGCTGGCCGGATTTTTGGCGCTGGCGCCCACCATTGTGTCTCTGATCATGGCGCCGCTGGCGGGTCGATTATTCGATCGATTGATCGCCAAAGGGCACGACCGACTCAAAGTTCGGCGCACCATGCAAAGCCTCGCTTTTGTGGGGATTACTGGGGCCATGATGGCCATCACGCTGACCGATTCGTTGATACTCAGTGTCACCGTTATCACTCTTAGCAACGCCCTCACAGCGTTCTCCATTGGTGGATTTGCCACCAATCATCTCGATATCGCGCCCAACCAGTCCGGTCTATTGATGGGTGTTACCAATACGCTGGCGGCGGTCTCGTCGAGTGCCTCGGTGTTCGTATCGGGATGGATTCAGGATGTGTCCGGTGGCTGGGACGCCGTGTTCCTGACGGCAGCCGGCGTGTCGGTTTTCGGCGCTGTCTTTTATGCGAGCTTGGCAGGCGTTGAGCGCGAATTCGACTGAGCTCAACCGCCCGCAAAATGGATGTTTGGGCTTGAACATAACCCTATGGCCCATGTAAACATAACTATAAAGAATGTTACATAATATTTACATCTCCTAAAGGACAATAACAAGCCTCCAAAACCGTTTCAGGCCCTAAAGTCCGCCTAAATTCGTTAAGATTGCGCCTCGAAAACAGGGCTAATCCGGCCCTCTTTCAGGAGCAATCAAGATGTTTCGAGCAGTTGAGCAGTTTCTAAATAAACTTTATCTATTATTTATTCCAGTTTGTGTCTCCTCGGTTATGATTTACTCGATTGAGCGACTCGCCTGACCTATGGCGATGGGGCGCTCACCGCAGTCACGACGGTCTGACATCTCCAGTTTGTCCCATCAACGGGCGTGCGGGCCGCTGTTTGCGATCCTCGGTTGCGCAGTGATGCAGACCATTTTCACGATGGGAGATGTCGGCAGGCCGGTGTCCAGAAGCGGGTCGGCGCGGTACAGTAGCGCTTTCAGCTGGGGCCACTCTCATGATCAGCCTGGTCGGCGTCATTTTTCTCCTGTTCGTTGCGGTAGGGCTGTCTTCTAATCGATCTGCCATCCGTCTGAGAACGGTCTCTCTCGCATTCGCGTTGCAAGTCACTATTGGCTTTGTTGCGTTGTTTACGGACTGGGGAATTGCCGCACTCGGTGCCGCATCCGATTACGTTTCGGTGCTTCTATCCTATAGCCGCGCAGGCATGGAATTCATGTTTGGGGGTTTGGTGGGGCCGAGCGAGTCTCTGGGCTTCATTTTTGCGTTCAGCGTGTTGCCTGTGGTGATTTTCTTCAGTTCCCTGATCGCCGTCCTCTATCACGCTAGGATCATGCAATGGCTGATTCGCATCATGGGCGGTGGTCTGCGCGCCATCCTTCATACCAGCCACACCGAATCCCTCTCTGCGGCTGCCAACGTCTTCGTCGGCCAGGCAGAGGCACCATTGGTCGCTCGACCTTACATTCCGGCCATGACCCGCTCGGAGCTGTTTGCGGTAATGGTTGGTGGTATGGCCTCGATAGCCGGGTCAGTGATGGCGGGGTATGTGGCGCTAGGCGTCCCGCTGGAATATCTGCTTGCCGCCAGTTTCATGGCGGCACCGGGTGGCCTGCTGATGGCAAAGCTCATGGAGCCCGAGACCGATACGCCCGCCGAACCGGAGCAGGGAGAGCAGCTAGCCAGCGAGAAATACATCAACTTTATCGACGCCGCGGCAACCGGCGCCATGAATGGGCTGCAGATGGTGGGCGCGATTGGGGCGATGCTGCTGGCCTTCATCGCACTGATTGCCATGGTGAATGGCATGCTCGAAGCTGGCGGTTCTTGGATCGGCATCGAACAACTCACACTCGAGCGGGTATTGGGTGGGGTACTGCAGCCGCTGGCCTGGGCGTTGGGTATTCCATGGGATGAGGCGCAGCTTGCAGGGAGCTTGATTGGACAGAAGTTCATCCTTAATGAGTTCGTCGCCTATGTCAGCTATAGCGAGGTAGCGGGCCAACTATCGGCCCACTCCCAGGCGATCGTGATTTTCGCGCTTTGTGGTTTTGCCAATCTCTCCTCTATCGCGATTTTGCTGGGTGGATTGGGTGCGGTGGCGCCCGGGCGCCGAGACGACATCTCCCGGTATGGCTTTCGCGCGCTGATTGCGGCGAGTTTGTCTAACTTGATGAGTGCTGCCTTGGCGGGATTTTTCCTAGCCTTGGGTGCAGGCTGAGCGCGTGGCGATGTCGACGCCGATCGCGCTTCCCCAAATTTCTTACGCCGGTCCGGGGTTTGACGCGGAGTTCATGGCATCACTTCATGAGTATGGTTTTGCGGCTGTCATAGACCACCCGCTCGATGACGAGCGTGTCGCCAGGATCTATGGCGAGTGGTTGGCTTTCTTTTCTAGTGGCAAAGCAGCTAGCTTCAGGATGGACCCCGTGAAGCAGGATGGCTACTTCTCACTGCAGGAAGCGGAGCACGCCAAGGGTTTTGAAGAGCGCGACTACAAAGAATATTTTCAGTTCTATCCATGGGGTCGTTGCCCCGAAACTCTGCGGGCGGACCTGGCAAGCCACTTTGATGCGGCTGTCGAGCTGGGGGCTGAGTTATTGAACTGTATTGCAAGAAGTTTGCCCGATACAGTCACCACAGAGCTAACAGAGCCGCTGCGAGACATGATTAGGGGGAGTGAGCAGTCCATGCTGCGCGTCCTGCACTATCCGCCTGTGCCTGTCGGTCGATCGCTATTGCGGGCTGCCCCTCATGAGGACATAAACCTACTCACATTGTTGCCCGCCGCAGATGGGCCGGGGCTCGAGCTTCAACTGCGCAGTGGCGAGTGGGTTTCCGTGCCGCATTCCCCCGGTCAGTTGATTGTTAACATTGGTGATATGTTGCAGGAGGTGACCGGCGGATTTCTGCCCTCAACCTCACACCGTGTGGCCACGCCTGGCATGGAGCAGCCTGCTGTCAGTCGGATGTCGCTACCGCTCTTCCTGCACCCTCGACCCGATGTCGTGCTTTCGCCACGCTACACCGCCGGGCAGTACCTGATGCAGCGGCTTGACGAATTAGGTGTCGCCTGACGTGAGCACTGCCAGGTTGTTACACGTGGTGCGATGCCCACCCGTGTTCGCGCTTGTCCGCGGATTGATCTTGACGGCATTGTTTTGCATGGGGTGCAGTGCGATCGCAGCCGAGGCGCGTATTGCGGTAGCGGCCAATTTTCGAGAAACCGCCATGGCAATTGCGGCGCAACTGGAGGCCAAGTCACCACACCGTTACCAAGTGATTGTTGGCTCCACTGGCAAGCTGGCAAGCCAAATCATCAACGGTGCGCCATTCGATGTGTTTATGGCGGCCGACCGCCGCAGGCCGCAGCAGTTGGTGGAGCGGGGACTGGCGTTGGCGGCCTCTGAGCAGATTTATGCCGTGGGCGAGCTCGGCCTTTGGTGGCCTAATGGTCCCGGCACCCCGGCGCTTGATGCCCTTGCCACCCTCGAGCCGCGATCGGTTTGCGTCGCCAATCCGGCGTTTGCTCCTTATGGGGAGGCAGCATGGGAGCTACTTCAGCGTGCCGGCCTAGGTGCCGATTGGCTTCAGAGCATCGTGCGCGTCGACAACGTGAACCTGGTTGCCGGCTTGATCGCCCAAGGTCAGGCGAGAGCGGGCTTCGTCGCGAGATCATCGCTGATTGCCGGTAAGCGGCAGGGCACGGTGGCGGCAGCTGATGGTGATGTGCTCTGGTTTGCAGAGCAGGCTCCGGTCGATCAGGCGATGGTGTTGCTGACGCGCGCAGAGACGAATGTTGCGGCCCAGCACTGGGTGCAGCAAATGCAGACACCACCTATTCGTGAGCTGATTCAACGCGACGGCTATCGCGTGTCGGTTAAGCAAGACTGATGTCGGGCGATCTTCAGGCAGTCTGGCTAACAGCCCTGCTGGCTGCCACCACTACGCTACTACTGGTACCGATTGCATCACCTCTGGCGTGGTGGTTGGCCCGATCTGCTTCTCCTTTCCGCTCCTTTGTAGAGGCAGTGGTGGCCATGCCGCTAGTGCTGCCGCCCACGGTGCTCGGGTTTTACTTGTTGATCATGTTGAATCCCGAGTCGGTCGTCGGTGGCTTATGGGTGGAGCTGACCGGTGATTCGCTGACATTTTCTTTTTCAGGATTAGTGATTGCCTCTATCATTTATTCCCTGCCCTTTATGGTGCAGCCCCTTCAAGCGGCGTTTCGCGCTGTGCCCGAATCGGTGCTCGAAGCGGCAGCCACCCTGGGTGCGTCACCCCGAGACCGCTGGTTGAATGTGGTGTTGCCCATGGCAAAGCGAGGGTATCTCACCGGATGCGTGCTGACCTTTGCGCATACGGTAGGCGAATTTGGCGTCGTGCTGATGATGGGCGGTAATATCCCGGGTGAAACTCGCGTACTGTCGATCGCCATCTACGAGCATGTCGAAACCCTGAACT
This sequence comes from Congregibacter sp., assembly GCA_013911345.1. The sequence continues at coordinate 7,238 of JACETJ010000022.1, read as the reverse complement.
ATGATGCCGCCCACATGCTGGCGCTGGGGTTGTTGTGCTTTTCTTTTCTGTCGCTGTGGCTGGTATACCGCTATGCCGGCCATCGCTTCGAGGTGGTCCGAGGATGAGCAGACAGCTGGTGATCGAGGGCAGTTTGCAGCGAGCCCGCTTTAAGCTGGAGATCGACCTCAGGATCGATCTGAGTGATGCGCTCGGAATCTTGGGGGCCACCGGCGCTGGCAAGACAACCCTGCTGCGGGTGATCGCTGGGTTGGAGCGGAATTTTTTTGGGCGCGTCGAGTTTTGCGGCGACCTGTGGCACGACGGTAACCAATTTGATCGGGTGCCGACGCATCAGCGCGGTCTGGGTGTGGTCTTTCAGGATAGTCGGCTACTGCCCGGGCGCACGGTTGAAAGCAATCTCGCCTTTGCCATGCGACGAGCCCCAACGAGGGATACCAAGTTGGCCTGTGAAACGCTGACTGAGGCGCTCGATTTAAATCACCTGCTGACCCAACCTGCCGAGATGCTCTCTGGCGGTGAGCGACAGCGTGCAGCGCTGGCCCGCGCCCTGCTGGCTAGACCGCGACTGCTCCTGCTGGACGAACCGCTATCGGCAAATGATGCCGATCATCGTCAGCAACTGATCGCGCGTCTGGCTGAGTGGTTGCCTGCCGAGGACATTTCGCTGGTCTATGTTTCTCATGCCGCCAATGAGCTGGCGCAACTCACACAACAGCTGATCGTCCTTGAGCGGGGGGCAGTCATGGCGCGGGGGGAAACGGAACGCTTGCTCGATGCGCCGAGCGCGTTGCGCAACAGGGAGGTCAAGCCGGTGACGGCGGTGGTGACGGCGATAGACCTAGCGTGCGGCACGACAACGCTTCAACTGGCTGACGAGCATCATGGTGCGGTGAGTGAACTGGCCCTCGGTGAGCGAGTGGTGCTACAGAGGGAAGTCGCTGATGCGTCAGATCTCGGCGCGTCGCTGCAGCCAGAGCCCGAAAAGAATCAGGATTAAGCCGACCAGCGTATACGCCTGAACTGGCTCTCCTGCCATCATCCAGATCAATACCAGCGATAGCGGGGGAGATAAAAAGATCAGGCTGGAAATCCGCAAGGTGGAGGTGGTCGCTTTCATCGCGCCCATCCACAACACGAAAGCGATGCCCATCTCAAAGAGTCCCACATAGAGTCCGCCGGCCCAGCCTTGCCAGGCACCCGGGAAGGGCGTGTTGCTCATCCAGAGTAGGGCGAGCAACAGCGGCAGGGCGCCGGAGAAGTTCAGGAACAGGTTAACCTCCGGATCTAAAGACAGCCGAGTATTGATTACCCAATAAAGACTCCACAGTAGGGTGCTGAGTAGGGCAAGCCCCACACCCAGCGGCTGGGCGAAGTCCAGAGACAATGGCATGCCCCGGGTGGCGATCACCACAATACCGCTATAACTGATGCAGGCCGCGAACAGCGCCCAGGGTGTTAAACGCTGCCTTAACAGCGGTGCGGCGATCAGTGCCAGCGTGATCCCCCAGGAGTAATTGATTGCCATCGCCTCCTGAGCGGGCAGTCGGTCATAGGCCGCAAAGAGCACGAGATAATAGAGCCCCGGATTCAGCCACCCAATGAACAGGCCCATGATGCGCTCTTTGGAGGACGTCGCCCGCAGGGCATGCCACTGCTCCGGTGAGAACAGCCGGACAGCAAAAAAGCACCAACTCACACCCGTAGCCAAGGCCACCAGTTGCAGAGGGGTCAGATATTCAAGGCTCAGGCTAAAGGCAGTGGCAACCGTGCTCCATAACATCACGGCTCCCAAACCCATTCTGACGGCGCGGCGGTCGGTGTCTTGCATGGACGACATTCCAGTCTAGTGCGTCTGTTGGCCTTAGCGATTCAACGCGCAACGTGACAAGATACGCGCTTCCCCGACCACACAGGAGTGCACAGCATGGGACACATTGGTGAGCATGTCACCCTCGACGACCCCGCCTACATTCATGAGAGTGCATGGTTATATGGCAAGGTCTACGTGGGTCCCGGTGCCTCCATCTGGCCCAATGTTGTGACGCGTGCCGAGACGTTTGAGATCCGGATCGGCGCGCGAACGAATATTCAGGACTTCGTCATGATTCATGTGGGGATCGCCTCGCCTACGATCATAGGAGAAGACTGTTCAATTACGCACCACGCGACCTTGCACGGTTGCGATATTGGCGATCGTTGCCTGATTGGCATCAACGCAACCATCATGGATGGCGCAAAAGTGGGCGAAAACTCCATTGTGGCTGGCCACACCATCATCAGTGAAAACAAGGAGTTCCCGCCCAATTCAGTGATCGCCGGCGTACCCGGTAAGGTTGTCGCGACCAGGGACTGCGGTGATGCCAATCTTCTCAATGCTCAGTTCTACAGCGCCTCTGCTGCGCTATATAGTCAGGGCCTTGATCGACTGCCAGATGAGGCGTTGGCACAGTTCACCAGCCTGGCAAAGACGGCCGATTGAGCCGCTAGGTTTGCGGGTCAATTTGATCCGTGCGGTTGGACGGAACCGAGCTGACCTGCTCAACTCGATGACCCGTAACGGAGCGCCGCGCTGCAGGGTCAGGCCCGACAGATCCTGCTTATTGGGTCCCCTGAGATGAGCTTGGCACCGATGCTTCCATTTCAGTTGCACTGAGTAAGGCTTCCAAGCCACCGGCATTTTTGGCTTGGGAAAACCCGTTGCTTTTCAATGCCAGCTCAGCCTGGCCCGATCGGTTGCCGCTACGGCAGTAAAGAATCACCGGCGTTTCCTGAGAGACGCCTAGCTGATTCAAGCCGTCCAAGATTGTTTCGTGTGGAATATTGATGGCTCCGGGGTAGTGGCCATCGGCGAACTCCTCAGGAGTGCGTACATCGACGATGAGCGCTTGATGCGTGATCGCCGAGAGCACCTCGGGGGTTATCGTATCGCTTGGTTCGCTGTGACAGGCCATGGTAAATGCCATGGCAAAGACAGCCAGAGTGGGAGTCATGTTCACGAAACGGCCCCTCCTGTGAGAGGTGCTCAGTGTATCAGTCCTGCTGCCGTGGGCAGAAGCACCCGCGTCAGGCGGCAGCCGGGTTTCCGCTTTGTGAGCTGACCTGCTTGTCGTCCAAAGACGCCGTATTCTCGAAAATCCAGTCCCGTGCCGCGGTCAGTGCGTCCAAGCGATTTTCAAAGCGAATTTCTGTGGGCAGGTGTTCACTCGCGCCCAGCCCTTCAAAATTCGCCGCCACAGCCTTGTTGATGCCGCAGACGTAAAGATGCTTGCCCGCGTGGGCGGCATCTTGAGCGATGGTTTCCACCGCCCGCACCGCGGATACGTCCATGAACGGCACGCGGCCAAAATCGAGCACCAGAGAGGTGTGCTGCGAGGGGCTGATTCGCTCGCGCACGTGGTGACCCAGATCAGCGGCGGCACCAAAACTCAGTGGCCCACCGAAATCAAAGTATGTGAGCCGATCACCGCACTCTGTGAGCAGCGAGGTCTCTGCCTCTGACAGCCCTTCTTTAGAATCATCCTTTTGGCCCGCTGCAGCGGCGAGTTGGGCATCTGCAACCTGCTTGACGAACGCTACGGCAGCGACCACCACGCCCGCCACGACGGCGGTGATCAGGTCAACGAAGACGGTCAGGCTCAGCACCATCACCATGAGAGCCAGATCAAAACGGGGTCCCCGGTGAGCACGCTTTAGGTAAGACAGGTCGATGATGTCGTAACCCACCTTGACCAGAATGCCTGCCAGAACGGCGTGGGGGATTTTCGATGCCAATGGCGCCAAAATGAGCACCACAGCGAGCAACAGCAGGCTGTGCAGCATCCCGGAGATCTTAGTGACACCCCCGGTACGAATATTAACCACCGTGCGCATGGTGGCGCCGGCGCCGGGGATGCCGCCAAAGAACCCAGCAGCGACATTGCCGACTCCCTGGCCGATAAGTTCTCGGTTGGAGTGGTGACGCGTTCGCGTCATGTTGTCCGCCACTAGCGAGGTGAGCAGGCTGTCGATCGCGCCGAGAATCGCAAGAATCAGCGCCGCTTCAAACACAATCAGCACCGTGTCGTTGGAGAGCGAAGGCATGATGAATTCGGGCAAGCCAGTGGGGATGGCGCCCAACACAGGCACGTTGCTCAGGCCTAAGCCCACCAAAGTGCCAACGACCAGCGCGGCCAGCGGGCTAGGTAAGTACCGTCCCCAGCTAGCCGGCCATAAAAACACTATGGCCAGAGTCAAGACGCCAATCCCCAGCGCTTCTACGTTGGGGTTGCTAATCGCATTGGGCACCTCGAGCAGCGCCGGGATCGTGCCGCCCCCCTCGGGCTCATGTCCGAATAATCGGGCAAGCTGCAGGGCAATGATGATGCAGCCAATACCGCTCATAAAACCTGAGACCACCGGGTAGGGCACAAGCCTGATGTACTGCCCAAAACCCAGAACACCAAAAAGGATCTGTATCAGCCCCGCCAGAATGACCGTGGCAAAAACCAGCGACAAGTCTCCACTCAGGGACGCGAAGACGCCCGCAAAGACGACAATCATTGGCCCTGTTGGCCCGGAGATCTGGGAGGGTGTCCCACCGAAAAGCGCGGCAAAGAAGCCAACCAATATTGCGCCATACACACCGGCAATCGGGCCTGCACCTGAGGCTTCTCCGAAGGCGAGCGCCAGAGGCAGCGCCACAACCCCGGCAGTCAGCCCGCCGAAGATGTCGCCGCGAAGATGTGACAGATCAAAAAAGCGAGTCATGATGAGTCTGGTCCTTTAATGAGTAGTCTGTGTCCAAGGTTCAGTAGCAGAAACAGGTGACAGGGTTTTCAAAGTAATCAAGCCGGTTGCTACAGGTCGTTTTAGCCCTCAGGCATCGCCGAGCTGTGATGTTGGAGAATTTTCCAGCCAGACTCGGTCGCCACGTACAGGTAGCTGAACCTTGCCGTCACCGCTGAACCATCACCAAATGTAAAGGTGTACACGCCCGAATTAGTGGCGTGAGAATCGCTCAAGATCTGGACGTTGGATTCGTTAATGACGCCTTGGGGCGATTTCTGCAGGAAGTTGACGAAATAGTCTCGGATTTCGGCGTGGTTGTGCCTGACCTGATTGGAGACGGTTGGCAATAAGACCGCGTCTGCTGCGTACATGGCGGTGACAGTATCTGGATCAAGCGTTGCCAATGCCCCATTCCATTCTTCAAACAAGGCTATAACGTCGTCATTGGTCATGCTATTTGCTCCTGCAGACGGAGTGATGAAGTCAGTGGATGCGGTTTATACGTGATAGCAAAAACAAAGATCATAGAAACATGTGATAGTTTTCATCTATCATACGCCTTTCGGGCGCGACCTCCCTCTGGGGGTGATTCGGCAAGCCGTTGCAGGGTTGCACTCTAACCGTCACCTCAGCCGTCACCTCAGCTTTTTGCAGATGCGGCCGTGCCCTATTCAGTAACCACAGGAATAGCTCGTCAACATGGCCACTCAAGAACAGATCACGTTCAAACAAATTCGCTATTTTCAGGCGATTGCCGAGGCGGGCAGTTTCCGACGTGCCGCTGATCGGCTGGGTGTGAAGCAGCCGACACTGACGGTCCAGATTGCCGCGCTGGAGGAAACCCTGGCGACCACACTTTTTGAGCGCCAACGCAATGGCGTGGTGATGACGCCTGCTGCTCGCGAGTTACTCCCCAGAGCGCGAAGCATTGCCGAGGAAATGAAAGGCTTCGCCGACCAAGCCTTGGGCCTGTCGGGACAAAGCACCTATCGGCTGGGCGTCACTCCGACGCTCGGCCCGTATCTGCTGCCGCGGGTTTTGCCGTCGGTGCATCAGCGCTTTGAGGACTTGCGACTGTATGTGCGCGAGGGGGTTCCCACTCAGCTGGGTAACGACCTGAAATCAGCGGTTCACGACGTGCTGTTAACCACTTTGCCACTACAGGGGGATGAACTTGAGATCGTTCCGCTATTTAGTGAGTCACTGAAATTGGCGGTGCCGCTTGAGCATCCCCTGGCAGCTAAATCCGTCATCTCGGGGAAGGACTTGGTGGGGGAGGAGGTGCTCACGATTGACGAACAGCATCTGTATCACCGGCAGGTTAGCGCGCTTTGCGAGAGTCTGGGAGCAACGGTGAATCGTGACTATGAGGGCACCTCGCTGGACACCCTGCGACAAATGGTGGTGATGGGGATGGGCATTACCTTTCTGCCATCCCTGTATGTGGCCAGTGAGATCAGTGACTCGGACACGCTGCGCGTGACGGATGTGAAGGGTGTCAATATGAATCGTGATCATGCGTTGGCGTGGCGGCGTCGCTCTCCCGCTCGGGTTTTCTTCCGGCAGTTGGCGGAAACCATGAGGACGATCATCGATGAACAGCTGGCTGACGAGGTGACATTGCTCTGACACCACTGGGATTTCTATCCCCGATGCTCGAAGCAGTGCCAATTGGCATAGATGCGCAACGGTGCGACGCAGCATCGGACGCGTTTGGCGCAAAATCTTTAGGACATCCTCGCAAAGCCGGTCGCAATCACGCACAATGCGGCCCCCTTAACTAGGCAGGCTGCCAGAATGCACCGTATCAAGACCTACAACACGATTTCCGCTGAGGGTCTTGACCGCTTTGAGCGCGAGCGCTACGAGGTAGGGCAGGATATCGCGCATCCTGACGCGCTACTGTTGCGCAGTCATAAATTGCAGGGCTCGGAGATACCTGACTCCGTGACGGCCATTGCGCGCGCGGGTGCGGGCGTCAACAACATTCCGCTTGCGGCGTGCAGTGAGCGAGGCATACCTGTTTTCAATACGCCGGGCGCAAACGCCAACGCCGTAAAGGAATTGGTCGCTGCAGCCATGCTGCTTGCTTCCCGGGATATTGTTGGCGGCATCGCCTTTGCGCAGGCACAGGACCCGGGGATGTCTGCTCAGGATATGAATACGCTGATGGAGCAGGAAAAAAAGCGCTTCGCAGGCGCGGAGCTTGCGGGCAAAACGTTGGGTGTAGTCGGCCTGGGTTCAATCGGGAGCCTCGTTGCGAGGCTGGGTTTGGATCTGGGTATGGTGGTGGTGGGCTTTGACCCGGCGCTTTCGGTAGAAGCAGCTTGGCGTCTGCCCAGTGAAGTGCAGCGCATGGAAAACGTACAGTCGCTGTTTAGCCGGAGTGACTTTATCAGCTTGCATCCCCCGGTGTTAGACAGCACTCGGGGCTTGGTTAATGAGGAGATGCTGACCCACTTTAAAAA
>JACETJ010000021.1 GCA_013911345.1 Congregibacter sp. | reverse complement strand
ATTTGGGGGAGATGGTAGATATCCGGCTGAGGCTGCCGGTAGAGGGTAGGCGCCGTTTTAAGGGTGTTCTGTCTTCGGCGGATGCTGAGCTGGTTGTCGTCACGTTTGACGACCTTGAATTTAACTTGCCGTTCCGATCAATTGATCGAGCAAGGGCATATCCGAAGCTGGATATAGGTTCGGATAAATCGTGAGGCGATAACCCCTTTGGGAGAGCCTGCTGATGTTCAGGCGATCCAAATAAGTGAGAGTGAAGAGATGAATGCAGAGATTTTGATGGTTGCGGAGGCGGTATCAGCTGAAAAAGGCGTCTCCGAGGAAATTATCTTCGAGGCGATTGAATTGGCTTTGGCTACCGCTACCAAAAAACGGTACGACGAAGATGCAGACATACAGGTCACCATCGACCGTGAGTCGGGTGACTATGTCACCAAGCGCAGATGGTTGGTCATGCCGGATACAGAATTGGCTTTGCTGGGAACTCAGTTCACGACCGAGGAAGCCGCCGAGGTCAACACCGCGCTCCAGCCTGGTGACTATCACGAAGAATTAGTGGAAAACGTTGATTTTGGTCGTATCGCGGCGCAAACCGCGAAGCAGGTTATTGTTCAGCGTGTCAGGGATGCGGAGCGTGCCCAGATCGCTGACGAGTACAGAGCACGAGAAGGTGAGCTTCTGGCGGGAACGGTGAAAAAAGTGACCCGCGACAACATTATTGTTGATCTGGGTAACAACGCTGAGGGCTTGTTGCCTCGAGGCGAGTTGGTCGGGCGTGAGACGTTCCGGATCAATGATCGGGTGCGGGCCATCCTTACCGAAATCAATACCGAGTCACGAGGCCCGCAGCTCATCCTGTCGAGAGCCTGTCAGGAAATGCTGGTAGAGCTATTCAAGATAGAAGTGCCGGAGATTTCTGAGGGAGTGATTCAAATCAGGGCGGCAGCCAGAGATCCCGGATCTCGCGCAAAGATAGCAGTCAAGACCGGTGACCAGCGTATTGACCCCGTTGGAGCCTGCGTGGGCATGCGTGGTTCGCGAGTGCAGGCGGTGTCCAATGAGCTAGACAACGAGCGGGTGGATATCATTCTGTGGGACGACAATGCGGCGCAACTGGTGATTAACGCCATGTCTCCCGCCGAAGTGGAATCCATCGTCGTCGACGAGGACAACTCCACTATGGAAGTGGCGGTCGGCGAAGATAATCTCGCCCAAGCGATTGGTCGCGGAGGCCAGAATGTCAGATTGGCCTCAGACCTGACCGGCTGGATCATCAATGTGATGAGCGTGGACGAGGCCATTGAGAAACAGGAAACCGAAGCTGGAGAGGTAATCGAGCGGTTCATGAGTGCTCTGGATATCGATGAGGATATTGCCACTGTGCTTGTGGAGGAGGGCTTCACAACTTTGGAAGAAATCGCCTACGTGCCACTTGAAGAGATGAATGCCATCGAGGGTTTTGACGAGGAAATATCCGAGGAATTGCGAGCTCGCGCGAAGGATGCATTGCTGACATTGGCGATTGCTTCCGAGGAACAGCTTGATGCGACCGAGCCAGCTGAGGATCTGCTCACCATGGATGGTATGGATAAGCATCTTGCTTATGTACTGGCAAGCAAGGGGATTATCACCATGGAAGACCTGGCTGATCAGGGCGTAGATGATTTGTTGGACATTGAAGAGATGACAAAAGAGCGCGCGGCGGAGCTGATTATGACTGCCCGTGCCCCTTGGTTCGCTGAGGAGGAAGAGGCGACCGCTTGACGGGTTCACGCGGCAAAGCACTTCAGGTACTGAGCGGTTAGGGAGAGAGACATGGCACAAGTGACAGTAGAGCAATTGGCAGAGACGGTGGGCGCATCGGTGGATCGCTTGCTCTCGCAAATGAAGGATGCCGGCTTGCCGCATGCCTCAGCCGATGAGGCAGTGTCTGAAGAAGACAAGCAGACACTGCTTACGCACCTGAAAAAAAGTCATGGTGAGAAGGCTGGTGCCCCGAAGAAAATTACCCTCAAGCGCAAATCGGTTAGCACGCTGCGAGCAGGTGGCGCCGGTAAGCGGACGGTTAATGTTGAAGTTCGAAAGAAGCGGACTTACGTAAAGCGTGAGGATCTTGAGGACGCGACTGAGGCTGAGACTGACGCTGATCTGGAAGTCGCCGAGACCCCGGCCGTTGCCGACGTTACGGCGGACGTGTCGGGAGGTGAGGAGGCGCCCACCAGTGCTGCTGACACCTCAGCAGACAGCGATGATCCAGAGATGCTCAGACAAAGAGCGGCCGCCCGACGTAAAGCCGAAGAGCAAGCCCGTAAGCTCGAGCTGGAAGCCGCTGCCAAGGCGAGGGCTGAAGAGGCAGCCAGGCAAGCTGAAGAAGGGTCTGCACAACCGACAGGTAAGGACAGTGAGCGCAAGCAGCCAAAACGGCTACACGCAGCGCCGTCAAAGGATGACTCCACCAAAACCCGAGACGAGTTGCGGCGACGGCCTGGGAAGGGTCGTTTGGAGCGGAGCGGCGTGCCCGGCGCACGCGGGAAACAGCGTGGTCATAATCTCTCCATCAACGATCTGGAAGCGGCAGAGGCGGGTATTGCGCGCCGCCGCGGAAGCCGTCGTAAGAAGCTCTCCGATGAGCCAAATCAGCATGCCTTCGAGCAGCCCACAGAGAAAATTATCTACGATGTGAATGTGCCGGAAAACATCACGGTCGGCGATTTGGCCCAGCAGATGGCCGTCAAAGCCGGTGAGGTGATTAAGGAGCTGATGAACCTCGGTGTCATGGCCAATATCAACCAAGTGCTCGATCAGGACACTGCAACGCTGGTGGTAGAAGAACTCGGCCATCGCGTTGTCCTAAAGAGTAACGAGGAAGTTGAGGAGCGCCTTGAGGAAACACTGGCCAGCCACGAGGGCACGCCGGAGCCGAGAGCGCCTGTGGTAACCGTGATGGGGCACGTCGATCACGGCAAGACGTCCCTGCTCGATTATATTCGTGAATCCCGCGTTGCAAGCGGTGAGGCCGGCGGTATTACCCAGCATATCGGTGCCTACCATGTGGAAACCGAAAAAGGCATGATCACCTTCCTCGATACGCCCGGCCACGCTGCCTTTACCGCGATGCGCGCGCGAGGAGCGAAGTCTACCGATATCGTCATTTTGGTGGTGGCTGCCGATGATGGTGTGATGCCGCAGACTGAAGAGGCCATTCAGCACGCGCGCGCAGCCAACGTGCCGATTGTGGTGGCTGTCAATAAGATCGATAAAGAAGGCGCTGATCCCGAGAGAGTGAAGACGGAGCTGTCTGCTAAAGAAGTTATCCCCGAGGATTGGGGCGGTGATACACAATTTATTCCCGTTTCCGCGCATACCGGGCAGGGAATCGATGAGCTTCTGGATGCGCTGTTGCTGCAGTCAGAGGTGCTCGAACTCACTGCGCCGGCAGATGTCCCCGCGTCTGGCATCGTGATCGAATCTCGACTCGATAAGGGCCGGGGTGCCGTCGCTTCGCTTTTGATCCAGCAAGGCACGCTGAAGCAGGGCGATATCGTCTTGGCGGGGCTGCAGTATGGCCGGGTGAGGGCCATGTTGGACGAAAACGGCGAGCCGATTCAGCAAGCGGGCGCCAGTATCCCTGTAGAAATCTTGGGACTGGATGGCACACCTGACGCCGGTGACCCGGTGGTGGCTGTCGAGAGTGAGAAAAAGGCTCGCGAGGTCGCTGATTTCCGGCAGGAAAAGATGCGTTCCTCCAAGCTCGCGCGTCAGCAAGCCGCGAAGCTCGACAATATGTTCGAGACCATGACGGCAGGATCAGTCCAGACGCTCAACCTTATCATCAAGGCGGACGTTCGTGGTTCATTTGAAGCATTGCAGGGCGCGTTGGCGGATCTCGGCAATGAAGAGGTGAAAGTCAACATTGTATCTGGCGGCGTGGGCGGAATCTCCGAGACGGATATCAGCCTGGCCATGACAAGCTCAGCAATCATTATCGGCTTCAATGCCCGCGCAGACAGCAAGGCGCGTGCAGTGGCAGAAAATGAAGGCATAGAAATTCGCTACTACAACGTGATCTATGACCTTATCGACGATGTGCGCGCGGCACTATCCGGAATGTTATCTCCAGAAATGCGGGAGGAGATTGTCGGCATTGCCGAGGTGCGTGATACCTTCCGTTCACCCAAATTTGGCTTGGTCGCGGGCTGTATGGTTATCGAGGGCACCATTTATCGGTCCAAGCCTATCCGCGTGTTGCGTGACAACCTGGTGATTTACGAGGGTGAACTAGAGTCGCTTCGCCGCTTCAAAGATGACGCCAACGAGGTTCGCAATGGCACTGAGTGCGGGATCGGTGTAAAAAATTATACTGACGTGAAAGTCGGCGACCTTATCGAGGTTTTCGACGTGAATGAAATCGCTCGCAGTCTCTAAAGCACACGATCATGGGCAAGGAGTTTGAGAGAACTCAGCGCATCAGCCATTTTCTACACGAAGAGCTGGCGCGGCTGTTACAAAGCACTGTGCGAGACCCTCGCGTTCAGGAGGTTAACCTTACTGGCGTGGAGGTGACTCGAGATCTGTCTCACGCCAAAGTGTTTTTTACACTGATGAATGATGTGTCGGTTGAGGAGCGTGCGGAGGTAGCCGCCGTGTTATCGAAAGTATCCGGTTTTCTCCGTTCGGAGTTGGCCAAGGCATCTACCATGCGCACCGTACCCAGAATCAGCTTTCGGTTTGACGAGAGCGTGGGGCGGGGGCGTGACATGGAGACACTGCTCCGTGAAGTCCGCACGGCCGATGAAAAATTGCATACGGGTGATCCCGGAGACGCCTCAGAACCGGCAGACTGACGATGGCGCGTCGCAGAAAAGGTCGTCAGGTAGACGGGTTGCTGGTGCTCGACAAGCCATCAGGCATGTCATCGAATGCCGCATTACAGCAAGCAAAGCGGCTTTTTGGCGCTGGCAAAGCGGGCCACACAGGCAGTCTTGATCCGCTGGCGACGGGCGTTTTACCACTGTGTTTTGGCGAAGCCACTAAGTTTTCACAGTTTCTGCTCGACGCCGACAAAGGGTACGAGAGCACCTTTGTCCTAGGCGTAGGAACCGAGACGGCCGACGCCGACGGTGCGGTGATTGCCCAAGCATCTGCTGCCCATCTCTCAGAAGACCAAGTGACTCGGGCGATGGAAACGCTGACCGGCGCTATCGAGCAGGTGCCGCCCATGTACTCGGCATTGAAGGTTGATGGCCAACCATTGTACAAGCGCGCCCGCGCGGGTGAGCAGGTCGAGCGCGCGGCTAGACCGGTTGATATTTATCGTTTTGAACTGTTGTCTTGTGAGCTTAGTGAGCAGGTGCGTCTCACGGTGCGGGTCCAGTGCAGCAAAGGCACTTACATTCGGACTCTGGCTGAAGATCTGGGCGCCGAACTGGGTGTGCCGGCACACGTTGCGGCGCTGCGGCGATGCCAGTCTGGACCTTTTGTCCTTGATGATTGTGTCACCCCCGAGCAGTTGACCGCGGTGAAGGAGGCAGGGTCGGATGCAGGTCTGGATGCGCTGCTGCAGCCAATCGAGTCCTGCATACAGCATTTACCGCGCTTATCACTGTCTGAGGCAGCAACTTTTTACATTCGGCAGGGCCAACCAGTACTAGTGCCAAACGGTCCCCAGAGTGGTATGGTGCGCATCGCTGACGCGGGGGGTCTTTTCCTTGGCGTGGGTGATATGCGAGATGATGGGAAATTAGCCCCTAAGAGACTTCTCGCCCAGTAGACAAGCGGCAAGCGCCGTTCCACGAACCTGTCTGTAAACCTGCACGGATAGGCTCGATTCATCAAGCAGGTTGGAGAAAGAACCATGGCGTTGGAAGCAGCCGTCAAGGCACAAATTGTTAAGGATTATCAGCAGTCTGAGGGCGATACCGGATCTCCGGAAGTACAGGTCGCTCTGCTCACAGCAAACATTGAGCAACTGCAGTCTCACTTTAAGGATCATGCGCAGGATCACCACTCAAGACGTGGTTTGATTCGCATGGTGAACCAGCGTCGAAAGTTACTCGACTACCTCAAGCAAAAAGACACCGCCCGCTATGCGGAATTGATCAAGCGGTTGGGTCTGCGCCGCTGAGGACCAGTCAGGGCCGGCCCAGAGCCGGCCTCGTCATATTTGGAGAAAACACGTGAATGTAGTGAAAAAAACGTTCCAGTACGGTGACCAAGAAGTCACGCTGGAAACCGGCCGTATTGCACGACAGGCGTCCGGATCAGTATTGATATCGATGGGAAGCACTAGCGTGCTTTGTACCGTCGTTGCAGACCCTAAGGCGAAGCCAGGACAAGCATTCTTTCCTTTGGGGGTGCATTACATCGAAAAGACTTACTCGGTTGGAAAAATCCCGGGTGGATTTTTTAAGCGAGAAGCGCGACCCAGCGAAAAAGAGACTTTGACATCGCGCTTGATTGATCGTCCTATTCGACCGCTCTTTGCAGACGGTTTTATGAACGAGGTACAGGTGGTCTGTACCGTCATGTCAGCGGATCAAGACACTGACCCGGATATTCCCGCGATGATCGGTACTTCAGCCGCTCTGGCGATCTCGGGGTGCCCATTTAACGGCCCGATCGGGGGTGCGCGGGTGGGCTTTACCGAAGCCAGTGGTTACATTTTAAACCCGACCTATTCAGCGCTGGCTGATAGCCACCTCGATATGGTGGTGGCCGGCACTAAAGATGCGGTGCTAATGGTCGAGTCGCAGGCTAAAGAGCTCACTGAAGACCAAATGCTCGGCGCTGTGTTGTTTGCGCACCAAGAGATGCAGACAGTGATCAATGCGATCAACGAGCTCGTCGCTGAAGCGGGCAAGCCTCGTTGGGATTGGCAGGCTCCTGAAGCTGACGCAGAGCTGGTTGCTGCGGTAGAAGCTGCCGCTTCTGGGCCATTGGGCGAAGCTTATCGAATCACTGAGAAATCTGCGCGCTATGAGCGTGTCGGTCAAGTAAAGGACGAGATTGTCGCCCAACTCGCAACAGAAGACGGCCCTGCCGCAGACGACGTTAAAGACGTGTTCAAGACGCTTGAAAAGAACATTGTTCGAAGTCGTATTCTGGCGGGTGAGCCGCGCATCGACGGCCGAGACAACCGCACGGTCAGAGCGATTGCCTGCGAGGTGGATGTATTGCCTAAGGCACACGGTTCTGCACTCTTCACCCGTGGTGAAACGCAGGCTATTGGCGCCGTGACCCTGGGATCCACCCGCGACGCGCAGATCATCGACGCGCTTGAGGGTGAGCGCCGCGACCCCTTTATGCTGCACTACAACTTTCCTCCCTACTCTGTCGGTGAGGCGGGGCGCATCGGTTTCACCAGTCGGCGTGAGATCGGTCATGGCCGCCTCGCGAGACGCGGTTTGGCTGCAGTACTGCCTGATAATGAAGAATTCCCTTACACGATAAGAGTCGTTTCTGAGATCACTGAATCCAACGGTTCCAGCTCAATGGCGTCTGTTTGTGTAGGTTCACTCTCGATGATGGCGGCGGGTGTTCCACTGGCAGCCCCCGTAGCAGGGATCGCGATGGGCTTGGTCAAGGATGGCAATCAGTTTGCCGTTTTGACCGATATTTTGGGTGACGAAGATCATCTCGGTGACATGGACTTCAAGGTGGCGGGTACGGCCAAAGGCGTGACTGCCCTGCAGATGGACATCAAGATCGAAGGGATCAATGAAGAGATCATGGAGCGTGCCCTCGAGCAGGCTCTCGAAGCACGCCTGCATATTCTGGGGCAAATGAATACGGTCCTAGATGCGCCGCGCGAAATTACCTCTGAGAACGCGCCCAGCATGTCGACGCTGAAGGTGGATCAGGACAAGATCCGCGACATTATCGGCAAGGGTGGCGCAACCATTCGCCAGATCACGGAAGAATCCGGTGCTACGGTTGATATCGATGACGATGGCACCGTAAAGGTGTTTGGCCAGAATGCGGCCGCGCGAGACGCTGCCATCGAGATGATTCAGGCCATTACCGCTGAGGCCGATGTGGGTGCGATCTACACGGGTAAAGTTGCACGCATTGTCGACTTTGGTGCCTTTGTCACGATTCTGCCCGGCAAGGATGGTCTGGTGCACATTTCGCAGATCGCCGAAGAGCGTGTCGAGAATGTGACGGATTATCTCTCCGAAGGTCAGGAAGTGCAGGTGAAGGTACTGGATGTGGACCAGCGTGGTCGCATCAAGTTGTCCATGCGTGAGGTGGCAGATGATTCAGTAGATGCCTCTGAGCCTGAGGAAGAGTCGCTGGCTGAGGAGTGACGTTGCTCACATTCCGCAACGCATTGATTTGCGTCGCCAGAAAAGAAAACCGCGGCTTCCACCGCGGTTTTTTTATGCCCTCTGATCTTAAGGCGTTCGCGGTGAAACAGAGTGTTTCCAGGCTGTTTCTTGGCGACATTTAAAGCGAGTGGTTGTGCATATCAAGGTACGACAGCCTCATCTCGCTCATACACCACCTCGCCACCGACCATGGTCATCAGGACCCGAGTGTCCAAAATTTCCGCTTCTGGGACGGAGATGAGGTCCTGATTGAGCACGGTCAGGTCCGCCAGCTTGCCGACTTCGATCGAGCCTTTATCACGCTCTTCAAATGCGGCATAGGCTGCGGCTAGAGTCATCGCGGTTAGGGCTTCCATGCGTGTAAGTTTCTGCGCCGGCTCAAACCCGGCTTCGGGCAAACCTTTCAGGGTTTTTCTGGTTACCGCAGCATAGAAATTGGCGATAGGGTTGACCGGTTCCACTGGCGCGTCGGTGCCAGATGTCACTACGACTCCCTCATCGAGCAGATCCCGCCAGAGGTACGCCCCTTGCTTGATGCGCAGCTGACCCAGGCGGTCAATGGCCCAGGGTCGATCCGAGCTGAGATGAATCGGCTGCATGGAGGCGATCACACCTTGCTCGGCAAATAAGGGCACATCCCCCAGTCTCAGATGCTGGGCGTGCTCAATACGAAAGCGGTGGTCACCGGCCGTCGCAGTAAACGGTGCGAAAACAGCGAGCACTTCGGAATTGGCGCGGTCGCCGATGGCATGGACGTTGATCTGCCAGTTGTCCTCTCTCGAGTCTCGAATGAGCTGAGAGAGCGCATCCAGATCATAGGTCAGCACGCCTGAGGTATTGGGTGCGTCGGTATAGGGTGCGTGGAGCCACGCTGTGCGCGAACCCAGCGCGCCATCAGCTTGAACCTTAATGGAGCGCACGGTCAGCTTAGAGTCTCCGACATTGATCACCGGGCCGCGCACTAGCCACTCGTTTAGTGCCCCCTCATCGGCGGCGTACACCATGGAGTACAGGCGCATATCGAGGTCCCCACGACGAGCCATGCCCCACTGGGCTTCGAGGTCTACTTGTGATGCCCCCGCATCGTGTGCAGTGGTGATGCCCTCGCTGAGAAGGTGCTGCTGCGCCAACTCGACAAGCTCTTCCGCCGTTTGAAGATCGTAGGTCTGAAGGGGGGCGGCAAGATCGATGGCTGTCTCGTGGAGAAGGCCGGTGGGTTGCCCATCCAACATGACAATCACGCCGCCTTGCGGGGTGATCGTGTCGGCGTCGATGCCCAGCTGCTTCATGGCACGTTGATTCAGTAACGCCGAATGGCCATTCGCGTGCTCAAGCACCACCGGATGGTTGGGGACGGCCTCGGACAGCGCGTGGTGTGTGGGAAATCCCTCAACATGACCGGCGGGCGGATTCAGCCATTTGCTTTGGTGCCATCCTCGGCCCTGCACCACGACGCCCGCTCGTAGCGTGCTCGCTCTGGCGGCCACGCGATTAATGAGCTCACTGAAACTGCTCGCGCCGGTGAGATCTACTGAGCGCTGCGCAGACCCGATGCCAGCGACGTGGACGTGTGCGTCGATGAGCCCGGGGTAAGCCGTCGCATTGGCTAGATCAATCACCCGAGTATCGCGACCCCGTAAGGCGAGAGCCGCATCGCGCGCTCCCACGAAACTGAAGCGGCCGTTGCTGATGGCAACCGCACTGACTTGTGGCTGCTGTGGATCCATGGTGACCAGCTGTCCCAGCAAGATTGTATCCGGAGATACTGTTTGGGATTGACAGTTAATCAGGGCTGTCGTGGCTAAGATGAGGGCCGCCAGACGTTGCAAAGGATGCATAGAGATTTTCCGAATTACGAGCGCCGAGCCTAAGCCTTATTTTGGGCAATAAAAAGGGGGCCGAAGCCCCCTCATGGTCACATGCTGACTACAGTTTAGAAGTTGTAGCGGTAGCGTGCGTACCAGAATGCGCCACTGATACCAAAGGGCGAGTACTGGCTGTAGGTGTTACCGAGAATGGTCGCACTGTTGAAGCCAAGATTGTTGACGTCAGTCGCTTTCTGACCGCTGTTGTCGGTAATGTTGTTACCGCCGATCAGAATGCTCGAATGGTCACCAATCCGGTACTCGACTTCGAGGTCGATCAGGTACTCGCTGTCAAAGACAGCGTCGGTACCGAAGACATCATTTTCAAAGCTGTCGTACCACTCGTCATAGAAGCTCAACCGGGCGAGGATGCGGAAGTTGCCTACCGTGTGATTCGCAGAGAGATTCCAGCGAGTCTCCGGCGTGGTATCTTCTATTTGGCGGATACGAGCGGAGCCGATCGTCTCAGGGTTGAACTTCTCCACTTCCGTTTTGTTGTTGTTGTAGGCGAGGTTCCAGTCGGTCGTACCGCCCAGCCACTCGGTATAGGTCGATACTACGACATCGATACCGTGAGTGTTGGTGTCAAAGTCGTTGGTGAAGAACCGGAAGTTAGTCAGATCGCCGGCGCCGGGAACATTGTCGGCAATCAATTGATCAACCTGTTCCTGACTGAGTTCGACTTCAGAGGAGAGATTGATGCGGTCTTCCACGTCAATGTCGTAGTAGTCGACCGTGATCTCAAAGTTGCCCAACGTGGCGTAGATGCCAGCCGTAAAGTTCGTTGACTCTTCTGGCTCGAGAGGTCTGCCGCCAAACTGCAGCGCTACCGGGCTTGTTGCCGGAATCGTACCGTTGTTGATCAGCGTGGGTACGCCGTTAACATTGGTCAGCTCAGTTGAGGTGTTGGACGCATTGGACTGACCGGGGGTCGGTGCCTTGAAGCCCGTGCTGTAGGTAGAGCGTACGCCAAAGTTATCCGTGATCGCCCAGTTGGCACCGACCTTGAAGTTGGTGGTGCTGCCGAAGTCATCAAAGTCCTCAAAGCGGATGGCACCCTGGGTAACCAGGCTGTCTGTCGGAGTCCACTCTGCGTCGACATAGGCCGCGTAGTTTTCACGCTCGAACGTACCAGAGGTCACCGCAGGGAAGCCCGGGAAGCCGTTAGATGAGGTGCTGAAGCCCTGGTCCGCCAGAGGGCCGGCCGTGTAGGACTCAACCTGACCCGGACCGATTTCGAACTCTTCGTTACGGAACTCACCACCAAAACCAATGTTCAGGGTATCGGAGACGGTCCAGCTGAGGTCGGCGTTGAAGTTGGTGTCGGTCTGCTTGTAGAGGCCTGGATCGAAGTCACGCGGCGTATCGGGGCCAAGACTCGCGTTCACCGTGTTATTGATGAAGAAGTCGGCCTCGTGCTCACCACGGTAGGCGCTCACGTCCCAGCGCAGGTTCTCGTTGATCTCGCCACGGAGGCCGATCAAGAAGGACATGTCGGTGATGTCGCCACCAAATCGCGGTGTGAAGCCGCCGGTGATGGTTTCCTGGAAGGTGAAGCAGTTGGGATCAGCTTGCACCTGAGCGAAGGCGACGGGATCAGGGATATTACCGTTCATAGTTACGACCGGGCAGCCAACACCGTCATTAGGCGCGAGATCACCCACCAACAAGGTTGCCCCCTCGTCATTACTGTACACATTGGGACGGTTGGTTGGGTTACGGTAGAAAAAGCCACCGTCGACCTCTTTACTGTTGTAGTTGGCGTGGCCGTATAGCTCGAGCGTGTCGCTCAGATCAAAACCAAAGTTGGCCCAGAGCTTCATGTCGTCGTTCACAATGGGACGACCCCAGATCATGGCGGGTGCCGGTACACCTTGGTAGCCATCGTCGATCAGGCCCTGTGCGTCAGCGCGCTGTTCCGAACGGCTGGTCGGGTCAGACTCGCCCCACTCAGCGGTCAGGTTCAGAAAGCCTGAGTCGCCCAGCGGTAGACCGATGTTGCCTGCGATGGTCACTTGCTCACCGTCGCCTTCTTTGTATTCGCCGTAGCGGACTTCAAGTGAGCCGCCCTCAGACGCATCATTCAGTACGAAGTTCATCACGCCAGCGATGGCGTCGGAGCCGTACTGCGCAGAAGCGCCGTCACGCAGGACTTCGATGCGCTTCAACGCCGCGGCGGGGATTGCGGCCGCGTCGGGGCCCTGTGAGCCATTGGAGATACCGTTACCGAGCCAGGTGATGACCGAGGCGCGATGGCGTCGCTTACCGTTGACCAGCATCAAAGTATGATCCGGCGCCAAGCCACGCAGGTTGGCGGGACGCACCAGCGTTGCCGCGTCACTGATCGGCTGATCATTCACGTTATACGAGGGAACGACATTTCGGAGCAGGTTGCTCATGTCGGTGTCACCCTGATTGCTCATAGTCTCACCGCCGATCACGTCGACCGGAGCGGGTGAGTCGAGGGCAGAACGTCCCTCGGTACGGGTACCGATAACGACGACTTCTTCTGTCAGGTTTTCGTCCTGAGCAAAGGTCGCTTGAGTCGGCACCACGAGTGCTGCGGCAACAGCAACAGCAAGTGTGCGATAAGTAAACTTCATGTTTTTCTCCGTGGCTTCAAAAACAACAAATACGCTCAGACATCACTAAGGGCGGTAACCCTAGAATGTCCTCAACCCTAATATTGAATTTTTTATTTGGTCAGGAGCCAGCAATAGCTGAGCGACGAGGAGTATAGGCCAAGTGGGCCAAGATACAGTGCTGAAAATGGTAAATATTAGAGGCTGTTCCAGCCAAACGGTTGTGCTTGTTGAGCCCTCTGGGATAACGCTTGAGCCGGTTCACGGGGGGGTTCCCGCAGGCTCCATGTGTGGCGGTGTGGTTAGGCTGCGAGCAGAGCGCGAGGAGCTAGTCTGATAGTCGTCCCGCGACCAGGTCATCGACCACCGCGGGGTCCGCGAGAGTTGACGTATCGCCGAGGCTATTTAGCTCATTTTCGGCGATTTTACGCAAAATTCGCCGCATGATCTTGCCAGATCGCGTCTTGGGCAACCCCGGTGCCCACTGAATCCGGTCCGGCTTGGCGATGGGTCCGATCTCACGTACACACAGGGCAACCAGTTCCTCACGGAGTGACTCGCTGTCTTCAACGCCCGTCATGGGCGTGACATAGGCGTAGATGCCCTGACCTTTGATGTCGTGGGGGAAGCCCACCACTGCAGCCTCGGCGATGTCCTCATGGAGCACCAGCGCGCTTTCTACCTCGGCAGTCCCCATGCGATGTCCCGATACATTGAGTACGTCATCCACGCGACCCGTAATGCGCAGGTAGCCATCCTCGTCTCGCAGCGCGCCGTCACCGGTAAAGTAATACCCGGGATAGGTCCTAAAGTAGGTATCGATCATGCGCTGGTGATCGCCATAGACGGTGCGAATTTGGGCAGGCCAGGATCGCTTGATCACCAGATACCCGGATCCGGGTCCTTGAATCTCCCCGCCCTGCTCATCCAGCAGGGCCGGCTCCACCCCGAAAAAGGGAAAGCTGGCAAAACCGGGCTTGAGCGCGTGCGCACCGGGTAACGGCGTGATCATGACCCCGCCGGTCTCTGTCTGCCACCAGGTATCGACAATGGGGCAGCGGCCGTCGCCGACCACACGGTGGTACCACTCCCAGGCCTCAGGGTTAATGGGTTCACCGACCGAGCCGATGATGCGCAGTGAGCTGCGATCATGCCGCGTGACCAGTTCGTCGCCCAGACCATGCAAAGCGCGGATCGCAGTGGGCGCAGTGAAGAACAGATTCACTTCGTGCTTGGCAATCACCT
>JACETJ010000020.1 GCA_013911345.1 Congregibacter sp. | reverse complement strand
TTTGAAAGAGGCTATCAGTTGGGCCTCTCAGGCCGCTCCAGAGAAAATTGCCCCTTTTTAACCGGTCTGGCGCGCATTAAGTGGCTGGAAGGCTGGCGAGAGGGACGAAACGATTGGCAAGAGGGTCTCACAGACGCCCTGACATGCTATAAATTGTCGGGTTTCTGATCACTCGCCTGAGCATGATCCCCCCCGAGGGAGATTTTTGAACGTTTAGGCCTTGGAATGGTCAGAAATGACGCCATTTCTGACACAGCAGTAATAAAGGTCTTATCCGTGAACTACCAAATCCTCGCGAACCTCGAAAATTGGCTGGGGCAACAAATTGTTGGCCAGCAAGATCTGATTCACAAGTTGATGCTGGCACTCCTAGCTGACGGACACCTACTGGTGGAAGGCGCGCCTGGACTAGCCAAAACCCGCGCGATCAAGGAGATGGCAGCGGGCATCGAGGGCAGCTTCCACCGCATCCAATTCACGCCCGATCTGCTGCCCGGTGACATCACCGGAACGGATATTTTTCGGCCTCAAACCGGTGCGTTTGAATTTCAGCAGGGTCCCATTTTCAATAACTTAGTGCTCGCTGACGAGATTAACCGCGCCCCTGCAAAAGTGCAGTCCGCGTTGCTCGAGGCGATGGCCGAGCGCCAGGTGAGTATCGGCAGTCAGACCTATGAGTTGCCGGAGCTATTTCTGGTCATGGCGACTCAGAACCCCATCGAACAGGAAGGCACCTACCCTTTGCCCGAAGCACAACTGGACCGATTCTTGATGCATGTTCGCGTGTCTTACCCGGACGCCGGGGCAGAGCAGGCCATCTTGCGGCTGGCACGAAGCGAAGCGATCGGGAGCCACAGCCGCCCTGAAGGCACTGTATCCCAACCAGATATTTTCTCGGCGCGCAAAGCCGTACTGGATATTCATATGGCACCCGCCGTAGAGGAGTACATTATCCAATTGATTATGGGTACGCGGGAGCCGGGCCACTACGACAGTGAACTCGCGGGTTGGCTAGAGTATGGAGCGAGCCCGCGCGCAACGATCGCCCTCGACCGCTGCGCGCGAGCCAACGCATGGATAGCCGGACGTGACTACGTCAGTCCTGACGATGTGCAGAGCGTTGCCTTGGATTGCCTGCGTCATCGGTTAATCGTGTCGTTCGAGGCCGAAGCTTCGGGTATCACCAGTGATCACATCGTCGAGCGACTGATTGAGCGTATACCCGTTGCCTGACACGGACGGCACAAAGGCAATGAATGGCCCACGCGGTGCAACCGTGACTGCAGAGGCGCTTGTGGCCGCCCGGTTTGCCGCGCGGTTTATCGATGTCACGGGACAGACGCGCGCGCTGGCAAACCTCGCGGGTATGCGGCGGTCCCGACAGCGGGGTCGCGGCGTCGAGTTTGATGAAGTTCGAGCTTATGCCGCCGGCGACGACGTCCGAGCCATTGACTGGCGCGTCACGGCGCGTTCGGGCACGCCCCATACAAAGCTGTTTCACGAGGACCGAGAGCAGCCCATTCTCGTTGCGGTTGATCAACGAGCGCCCATGAAATTTGGCGCTACCCGGTGCTTCAAGTCTGTGATGGCCGCCCACGTCGGGGCTTTGGCCCTCTGGTCTGGCCTGCAGGCTGGTGAGCGCATCGGCGGCGCCGTGCTAGGCGATGAGGCTTTGCACGACACCCGACCAAAACGTAGTCAGCATGCTGTCCTGAAAATGTTCGGAGACCTGGTGACCGAGGGCCTGCCCACTGGAGATGGCCTCGTCACGCGGAGGTTAGGCGATCTGCTTCAACAGCTTGAGCGAATTGCCCGGCCGGGTACGCGGATCTTTCTCATCAGCGATTTCCACGACCTCTTCGAGGAGGATCATCTCGCGCCACTGAGGCGGTTGGCCCGCAAAACGCAGATCGTGGCCGTAGCGGTCGGTGATACTTTGGAGAGCAGCCTGCCTCAGGCAGGTTTTTATGCAGTGACCGATGGCGTGACGCACTCGCAATTGGATACCAGCGTTGCGGGTGTTCGCGAAGCCTACGAGACGGATTATCAAAACCACATAGCGGCCCTAACAAAACGCCTGCGGGAATTGCGGATTCCCCTTCTAGCAATTCAGACCCATCAGGAGCCGTTGAAGCAGTTGCTAACGGTGTTTCCCACACGATGAACCCGGAGATGATGCTGTCGCAACTTGCACCGTTGCGGGAACCTATGGCGATCAGTTGGTGGCCGCTGGCGCCCGGCTGGTGGGTGCTGCTGGCTCTGTGCATAGCTACACTGGCAGGCTTGCTGATCTGGCTCAGGAAGCGCCGCCTAAAAACCGCCTATCGGCGGATGGCGTTGGTCGCTCTCAGTGAGCTACGTGCAAGGCAAGGTCAACAAGACGAACTCAACTGGCTTCTAAAAGCGACGGCATTGCGCGCCTTCCCCCAGCAGCAGGTCGCCGCACTTCATGGAGAGCAGTGGCAACGGTTTCTCGAATCAAGCTGTCGAGGCGTCGCCCCTAATACTTTTGCCGAGCTTGATGGGCTCTACCAACACGAATCAACACCCGTGAGCGGTCGTCTATTTGATGCGGCCGAGCACTGGTTACGACGGCACGAGGCGACCCATGCTTGAGTGGCTATGGCCTTGGGTCTTTGCCGCGGCGCCCTTGCCTTGGGTGATCTATCGATTCAGCAAGGGAGAGTCTCTGCAGCCCTCTGCCCTTCGGGCACCATTTGCCGCCAGATGGCGCGGCTTAACCGGCGCCAGTCGCAGCATGAAGTCGGGCCGCGGTTATTGGTGGTTGTTGTGGATCACCTGGATGATGTTGATCGTGGCGATTGCGCGACCACAGTGGATAGGCGAACCTATTGAGTTGCCCAATACCGGCCGCGACCTGATGCTGGGTCTGGACCTCTCGGGCAGTATGCAAATTGAAGACATGCAGGTGGGCAATCGCTTGGTCCCCCGCATCACCGCCGTCAAGGCGATTGCGGCCGACTTTACAGAGCGGCGGCAGGGTGATCGCGTAGGCCTGATTCTATTCGGCACACGGGCTTATCTGCAGGCGCCTCTTACTTTTGACTTGAGCACCGTCACCCGATTCATCGACGAGGCACAGCTGGGATTCGCCGGCGAGGATACGGCCATCGGCGACGCACTGGGATTGGCCATCAAACGCCTGCGAGAGCGACCGGCATCGTCGCGCATCTTTATTTTGTTGACCGACGGACAGGACACCGCCAGCACGGTGGACCCTATGGAAGCGGCAGCCCTTGCAGCGCAGCTCGATGTCAAAATTTATACAATAGGGATCAGCCGTAATTTGGGTCGCACTGTCAACGGGCGAAGTGAAGTCGATGAGGCCATGCTCAACGCGGTCGCAGAGGCAACGGGTGGGCGCTACTTCCGAGCCACGTCCCCCGCCGAGCTGGAGACTGTCTACGCCTTGCTGGATGAACTCGAGCCGGTTGAGCAAGAGGCCAGCACTTTCCGCCCAAAACGCGCCTTGAGCTGGATACCGCTGTTAGCCGCCCTGGCGTTTGCCTGCATTCTGGCAGTAGTGCGCAGCCGTTTGCTCAGTCGCCTAGCCACTAAGCCCGACTTCGGATTAGCGCGATGATTGATGGCGTCCATCTGCTGCGACCGGAGCTTCTGTGGGGCCTAACCGCCTGCCCGCTGGTGGCGTTAGCACTCTGGTACCGTCGGATTCATCAGGGCGACTGGACCAAGGTCATTGATGCTGATTTGTTGCCTTTCCTTATGCCCGAGCAGCGCGGAAAAACCCAGCGTTCTCGGGTGTGGGCACCCACTCTTCTATTGGCGCTCGTGACGGTAGCCGCGGCCGGCCCCAGCTTGCAGCGAGTAGAGCTTCCGGTCATCAAGCGAGCTGACGCGTTAGTCATCGCACTAGATCTGAGTGCCTCTATGTTAGCAGCTGACATTCAACCCAGTCGGATACAACGAGCACGACAAAAAGTCCTGGATCTGCTGGATACCCGACAGGAAGGCGTGACAGGTCTGGTTGTCTTTGCAGGTGACGCGCATGTGGTCACACCTCTGACTGACGATACCCGCACGATTGCCAACCTCATGCCGGCACTCTCCCCTACCATCATGCCGCTCCCAGGCGCCGATGCCACCAGTGCAATTGAGCTCGCTTCAGATCTACTGCTGACTGCGGGCGCGCAGGGCGGGCATATTTTATTGATGACTGATGGTCTCCCCGGATTTGACGAACGCCGAGTCCAATCGGCGCTCGATGACAGCGGGGCCAGTCTCGCCATCTTGGGAGTCGGCACGGCGAGCGGCGCGCCCATCCCGCTCCCCAATGGCGGCTTCCTTAAAGATAACAACGGCGAGATCGTTATTCCCGCGCTCGATCGCAATCAGCTGTCAGCATTCGCCGCAGCACTCGGTGCACCGTACGAGGAAGTGAGCCTCGATGAACAGGATATTGAATCGCTAACACGTCGCGACGTGATAGCAACCGAGGGGGAACTGGACCTCGATCGCCAAACTGACGCATGGCAGGACCAAGGGTTCTGGCTCGCCGCACTGGTAGCACTGTTGATGCTACCCGCTTTTCGCAAAGGCGTCGTGGCAAGTATCGTTTTTATGCTGATGGTGCACGCGCCACCGCCCGAGGCTGCCGATTGGGATGACTTGTGGCTAACCCCCGACCAACAGGGCGCCCGTCACCTCGCCGCCGGTGAAGCGTCAGAGGCGGCGGCTGCCTTTACCGATTCGAGCTGGCGCGGGGTCGCTGAATATCAAGCGGGCAGCTACGATCAGGCGGCGCAGAACTTCGCCGGTGAGAACACCGCTAACAACCTTTACAACCTTGGGAACGCGCTGGCACTCGAGGGCGACCTGAGGGGGGCACTCAGCGCCTATGAGGAGAGTCTTAGTCTGGAGCCCGATGCGGAGGACGCCATCGCGAATCGCGATTTTATTCAGTCACTGCTTGATCAGGAGGAACAGGAACAGCAACAGGATCAGGAGGGTGATCAGCAAAATCAGGAGGGCGACCAGTCTGAAGAGGACAGCGAGAGCGAATCACAAGGCGACTCTACCTCTGATTCGTCAGAGCAGGGGGAACAAGAACAAAGCGACGGTGAAAACAGTGAGGAGTCCGAGAACGGTCAGAGCAGTCAATCAGAGTCTGATCAAGAGCAGCAGGGCGAACAAGACCCCACCATGGCGGACGCACAGGACATGAACGCCGAAGCCCTTGAAGCCGCAACGCAGGAGCAGATGGCGAAGTTTGACGAAGCGCTGGAGGAGCAGCAGGCACTTGAACAATGGTTGCGGCGAGTACCGGATGACCCAGGCGGCCTGCTGCGCCGCAAATTCCGCTATCAAACGATGCAAAGACTCAGAGAGGGCGAGGAACCTGATGAATCGATTCGCTGGTAACACGGTCGTCTGCATCGCAGCTATATTCCTGTTGCTGTGGGGCAGCCTCGCGTGGGCGGAACTTTCTGCAACGGCGGACCGACGCACCATCGCCATGGGGGAGACACTCCGGCTGACATTACTCGGGGATGCGGGGGAGCAACCTGCCGAGATTGATCTCACACCCCTAAATCGCGACTGGGAAATTCTGTCCCGATCGAGCGCGACCAATGCGCGTTTTGTTAATGGGCAAAATCAGGTTACCCGCACACTCGAAATGGAATTAGCGCCCCTGCGCGAGGGCACGCTCACAATTCCGTCACTCACGGCCGGTGGGCGCAGTACCACGCCACTTGCCATCCGCGTGAATCCCGAACCGGTCATCGCTCCAGGCGATGAGCTGGTGCTGTTCGACGCAAGCGTGGACCAGAGCAGCGTCTACGTGCAGTCCGAGATCATTCTCACGGTCACACTGCAGCAGGCGATTAATCTCGATGGTGGCGAAATTTCAGCCTTCGATATTCCCGATGCAGTGGTCGAAAATCTTGAGCGCCGATCTTTTCAGCGGCGGGTTGGCAACCGAACATGGCTGGTCACCGAACTGCGATATGCTGTCTATCCCCAAAAAAGCGGGCCACTGGTGATACCAGCAATTGGCTTCACCGCGCGCGAAGTCCAACCAGGCCGCTCGCTGCTGGGTGCGCGTCTTGGAAGACGACTGCGCATGGCTTCCCAGCCAGTCGAGATCAATGTCAAAACCGTTCCAGCTAGCTTTCCCGGTGAGGTTTGGCTCCCTGCGAGAGCGTTGACGCTGGAGGAAAACTGGTCCATCAATCCGGAAGCACTGGATGTTGGCGACTCCACAACGCGAACGTTAACCCTGACCGCCCGAGGCTTACAGGGTAGCCAGCTGCCGCCTCTTAGCAGCGTGCAAGGGGCGATCAACATTCCAGAAATCCGGTTTTACCCCGATCAAGAGTCCATCGATCAAAGCGAACTGGCAGACGGTCTGCAGGGACGTCGGATCCAAAGCGAAGCGCTTGTGGCGCGTTCTGGCGGCACCTGGACCTTGCCCGAAATTCGTGTGCCTTGGTGGAATACCGAAACAGATAGTCTGGAATTTGCCGTCTTGCCCGCGAAAACGGTCGCTGTCACAGCGACCCAGCCGGCCGATCAAATCAATGGTTCTGCAACTCCGTCGGTTGTCGCGCCTGCGAACTCAATCCAGCCCCTATGGTTCTGGGCTGTCGCTGCCACCGGCTGGCTGTTGGCACTGACACTCGCTGTTGCGCTCTGGCTGAGCCGTCGGCATCCTCCTACCACGCCGACTACCTCGATGATCTCAGGCGCTGACACTGGGACACTCAGGCAAAGTTTGGTGCAAATCAGAAAAGCCGCAGAGCAGCAAGACAAGGCTGCTTTGAGAGATGCCATATTGCGCTGGGGCGCACTGCGCCACGGAAACGCCTTTTCGTCACTGGCGGCGCTGGCGCAAGTCAGCACTGACCACTTGGCGACTCTTCTGCGCGAGGTAGATCGCTCGCTTTACGGCCACGGCGTGTCTGATGGCCTGCCTGATAAAACTCCGCAAGGTCTCATTGATGCGTTACGTAACGAACCCTCGCAAAAGACTGCCGGTGTGACGATCAGTCCGCTAAAGCTTTATCCCTCATAGGCTGCACCCGAAGCGTCACTCTTCATAGGTACGCTCCACAGGTACGCTCCACAGAAACGCTCCACAGAAACCCCAGTTGCCACAGCCGAGTGTTTGACGCTCCTGCTAAGGCCTAGCTGGACTCGCTCAGCGCCTTGGTGATCACCTCAAAAACATCCTTCGGCAGCGGGTCAATCGCGGCGAGGCGCTCCAGCTCGGTCCGCATTGCATCCTGGCCAACCGCATACCGGCGCCACCGTGTCATGGGGGCGAGCATGCGCGCAGCAATTTGCGGATTACTCGCCTGCAAACGCTCGATCACCTCTCCCATTAGGCGGTAACCCGCACCATCTTGACGATGGAAGGCTATTGGGTTGGCTGCGGCAAAGGCGCTAATGAGCGCTCTTAACTTATTGGGATTACGCCAGTCGAATGATGGGTGGGTCATGAGCGTCCTCACGCTCTCGACACAATCGGCGTCAGGCCGGGTCGCCTGAACCGTCAGCCACTGGTTCACCACCAGCGCCTCGTGCTGCCAGCGCGCGTAAAATTCCGCCAGCACCGCCTCTCGCTGTTCGGGTTGCTCGTAATGGGTAATCCAGCGCAACGCCATAAGGCGGTCGGTCAGATTGTCCGCATTGTCATAAAGGCTGTGCGCGGCATCGAGTTGTAAAGGATTCGCCGCCAGCAGGTAATCCTGCGCGAGATATCGCAACGCCCGAAGGCCAATATCATCGGCATCGGGTGCGTAGGCATGCGGCGCCGGATTATCTGACAGCGCCTGCTCCCAAATCGAAGCCAGTGCGCCACCCATTTCTGCTTTGATCTGTTGTCGCCGATGGTGGATCTCGCTGACATCGACCAAGCCCCGCTGCGCGGCCCGGTCAGCCAGATATTCCTCGCTCGGCAAGGCCAAGGTGAGCGCCTTCATTGCCGGATCCATGGATCCCACTAGCACCTGCTCGCAGGCGTCCAATAACCCCTGTGGCAATGCAGTCTCCCCATCCATAGATGCAGCTTCGACCGCTCTGGCCAAGAGTGTCTGAGCGGCGTCCCACGCTACAAAGGCATCGTCATCACCGGCCATCAGTGCGAGCAAATCGGACTCTGAATGCTCAGTGGTAATTCGCACCGGTGCGGAGAAGCCACGCAGGCATGACAGCACAGGCTTCGAGGGGACGTTATCAAAGGTAAAAGTCTGCTCGCGCTCGGTGAGCTCGAGTACGCGCGTGGTCCCTTCAGTCATAGCGATAGGCTGGCCGTCGACCAACAGACCTGTCGCCACAGGAATCAGCAAGGGCTCTTTTTCCTGATGCCCAGCATTCGCTGGGTTCTGCTGCTGCAAGGTCAACTGGTAACGCTTGGCGTCGGCATCGTAATGCTCACTGCACACCACCTCCGGCGTGCCTGCCTGCTCGTACCAGCGCCTGAATTGATCCAGATCTCGCCCAGACGCCTCCGCTAGACAATCGACAAAGTCATCGCAGGTCACCGCCTGGCCATCAAATCGCTGAAAATAAAGAGTAGTGCCAGCGTAAAACGCTTCGGCCCCAAGCAGGGTGTGCAACATGCGGACGACCTCCGCACCCTTCTCGTAGACCGTGAGGGTGTAAAAATTGGAGATATCTACAAACGCATCCGGACGAACCGGATGTGCCAGTGGGCCCGCATCCTCAGCAAACTGGTGAGTGCGGAGGAACAGTGCATCTTCTACTCGCTTTACCCCTCGGGAATTCATATCGGCCGAGAACTCGCTGTCGCGAAAGACGGTAAAACCCTCCTTCAGGCTGAGCTGAAACCAGTCTCGGCAAGTGACCCGGTTGCCCGAGTAATTGTGGAAATACTCATGGGCCACCACCGCCTCAACGCGCTGAAAACCCATATCGGTAGTGATATCGGGATGGGCGAGCACACAGGATGTATTGAAAACATTGAGCCCCTTGTTTTCCATGGCACCCATGTTGAAATCGTCTACGGCAACGATGTTATAGAGGTCTAGATCGTATTCGAGGCCATACACCTGCTCATCCCATCGCATCGCCGCTTTCAATGCGCCCATGGCGTACTCGCAGTAACCGAGATCCTTTTCCTCCACCCAGATATTCAGATCCACCACTCTGCCAGAACAGGTGGTGAAGACATCACTCACCGGCTTCAGATCGCCAGCCACCATGGCAAAGAGATATGAGGGTTTGGGGAAAGGGTCATGCCAAACCACGCGATGCCGACCATGGCCTAAGTCCTCCTCACCCATTTTGTTGCCGTTACTGAGCAATATCGGGCACTCCGCGCGGTCGGCCTCCAGGGTGACGGTGAAGACTGCGAGCACATCCGGGCGGTCTGGAAAATAGGTGATCTTCCTAAAACCTTCCGCCTCACACTGCGTGCAATAAGCACTTTGAGACCGATAAAAGCCCTCCAGAGACGTGTTGTCTTCGGGGCAAATGGTCACGCAAGTGCGCAAGGAGAATCGATCCGGCACCGAGGCAATTACTAACTCCGTGTCACTCACGGTGTAATCGTCCTCCGTTAGTCGCGCACCATCCACCTCAACCCACTGCAGTGACAGCTGCTCTCCATCAAGACTGAGACCGCCCTGCCCGGCGCCCTGCCTCTCCATTTCTAGGGTCGCTGTTACCTCGGTTCGCCCGGGCGTAATCTGTACCAGTAAGTCGACTGTCGTTACCGCAAAATCGGGTACGGTGTAATCCTTGCGGTATATCGTCCCGGGCAACCCTTCTCGCAACGCCATCACGCTGCCACCTTGATTTCGACTTCATAGCCACCAAATTTGCGCATGTTCAAAACCCCTGTATCGAGCATCAGATATTGCCCCTTGATTCCCATCAATGTGCCCTCCACAACAGGCCCTTTATCGAAGTTATGCGCCTTCACTTTTTCTGGCCAACTGAGGACGGGATATTCGATGCGGGTTTCCGGCGCATCCTCCAGAATCTCGAAGGCGCCATCGCCATAGTTCAACTTCAAGTCAGCGACCCCCTGAGCACAAACTGACATCAATTTCTGTCGTATCTGCTCTAGGTCCTGATCGGCACCGTTACCTTTCAACATCGTCTGCCACGCCGTGCGATCACCAACCTCTTTGGCAAAGAGCACTTCCAACAAGCCTGAGTAGCGCCTTGTCTGCACACGTGCGATGGGCTTGGCCTGTGTCGCACCCTGATCAATCCAACGCGTCGGTAACTGAGTTTCTCGCGTAATACCCACCTTCACGCTGGAGGTGTTAGCCAGATACACGATGTGGGGCACTTGGCAGTGGCTCTCTGCCCAATCAGGCTCGCGGCAGGTGCCCTCTGCAAGGTGGCACTTCTCCGGGCTGACGATACAACTATCGCAGGCTGCCAGTTTGCGGAAGCAGGGAAAGCAGTGGCCCTGATTAAAACTTTTCTTGGTCAACCGCCCGCAGGCGACGCACTCGATCTTGCCCGTAAAAGCCACGCGCAAAAACTGACCCAGACTGTCGTTAAGACAAAGGCCTCCTTGCTCTGGAAAAACGGTGTAGCGAACCGTATCCGCAAGCTCAGTGCGCATTTTTCTGAGGCAGCCTTGCCAGTCAGTCATATCTTTAGTCCTTCCACGCCAGCGGCTGGGGGTCATCACAGGCGTCCCCCGCCTTGGCTCCCTTGTCGATAAAGCCCACGCGCTCCTCTGGTGGCAGATGGATCTCACCCCAAGCTATCACCGCTTGCATGGCATGCTGGCGTTGATCGTCCGTCAGTGTTCTCCCGTCGGGCCAGCGGCCTGTCGATAGCGATGTCACCAGCTGTTCGTAAACCTTGCGATCCATTTGCTGAACCGACTGGCGATATTGATCCGACATTCCTACCGACTCCTGAACAGTCTGGGAAGGCCACTGATCAAAACACCCAGTGTCCAACCCGCCAACAAGCCACCAACGTGCGCCCCGTTGGCGATAGCCCCCGCGCCGATGAACTCCATACTTCCCGCCATGCCGATGACCAGCCAGATCATCATGAAAGCAAAGATAGCCATTGGCGGCGGCGTTATCCAACCGGGCCTGCGCCACTGAGTGGCCATGATCAGTCCCATAAAGGCATACACCACGCCCGACATCCCGCCAAATATAGAGGGCCCCTCCCACCAGTACTGGCAGTAATTACTCAGCATGGCGCTGACGACGTAGAGTCCCAGAAGGTTGATCGCGCCCAGCCGATGCTCAATGCGCTGACCAAACTCCCACAGCCACAAACAGTTAAAGACCGCGTGCAACCACCCAAAATGAATCAATGTGGGCGTGACCAAACGCCACCAGTCACCCCACTCACCAAAGGCAACGTACCCTCCTGCTGCGCGGAATGGCACAAAATTGAATAGCTCCAGCATGCCAACCCACTGCAGGGGATAGAACAGCAAAAAGCAGACACTGGTCAGCGCCACCAACGCAAAAGTAGCGGGCGCGCGTTTAATCGCAAGGGGCGCGTTATTGAACGAGGGCATCTGACCAGCGAAGCTTGTCTCGGCAGCTGGCATAAAAGCTGTAGCCCGGGGGGTGCAGCAAGGTCAATTCTCGGGTTTTCTTGCGAATTCGGACAGAGTCACCCGGGAGTGCGGTAATCGAGATCTGCCCGTCACAGGTAATAGGAGGGTGAATATCATTGCGGGAGACAACATCAACGCGAATTTCACTCTGGCCGCTCACTACAATAGGGCGACTGGTGAGCGAATGAGGGAACATGGGCACCAGCACCAAAGCATCCAGACCGGGGTACATAATTGGCCCGCCGGCAGAAAGAGAATAGGCGGTAGATCCGGTCGGTGTTGCCACTAACAGGCCATCGGCGTTGAGCCGATAGACAAACTCACCATCAATACTGAGCTCAAACTCAATCATCTGCGCAGAAGCTCCGGAGTTGACCACAATGTCATTCAAAGCCTCACCGCGCCCGATCACCTGCTCGCCCCGCCAAACCTCGGCATCCAACAAAAACCGCCGCTCACTGATGAAATCACCGTCGAGTACCGCGCTGACTTGATCAATCAATTCATCAGGGCTGACATCCGTCAAAAATCCGAGTCGCCCCCGGTTGACCCCGATCACAGGCGTGTCATGTTTTACCAATGTACGGGCAGCACTTAGCAAACTGCCGTCCCCGCCGATCACAATCGCCAAATCAACCATCGCACCAATCTGGTCGCGAGACTCCATCTCTCGCTTCTCAAACTGGGACAAGGTCGCCAGACGATCCTCGATCGTGACCTGTAGGCCTCGATCATCAAGCAGATTGAGCAGGCCGGACACAACCTCCTCCACACCGGGATGCTCCCGACGCCCGAGCAGGCCAACATGGGTAAAAGTCGCCGTCATAAAATAGGGATTGTGATCGGTCTGGTCATACGTTCACTCCCTTCTCCTATACTCTCAGTAAAGCGCGGCGCAGGTCGTGCGCCACCTCAAAGTCCGGCAATTGTAGCGCTGCCGTCCGGGCTGCGGCACTGGCATGTAACTGCCACAAAGCCTCATCGTGCATCAGCTGGTGCACCGTCATAGACATCTGCTCTGGGCCGGCCGTCACAAGCACGCCCTCACCCAGCTCGGCATGCGCGCGCCCTAACCCGTCCTGCGTCGTGATCACGGGCAACCCATGTGACATCGCATTGACCAGCTTTGTGTCGACATGCTGCTCGTAAATCAGAGGCTCAATCACAGCGCGACATCCCAAGTGGCGCAACTGCTCTCTGCCACCACTGTGAAGATAAACGTTATTGTTTGCAGCCGCTAGCTCTCGCAACGGCGATGGCGGCGCAGTCCCAACCAGGTGCAGCTCTGTATCGGCCAATGCTCGATGTGCTGGCGTCCACACCTCGCGCAGAAGCCATTCTAAACTGGCGAGATTTCGCTCATCACCGAGATAGCCAGCGTACCCCACCCGCTGATGCGTTTCTTGCCGTGTCATTGGTTCGCCCAGCGCGATTTCTGGTCGGAACTGGCCAAAGGAAGGATTGAGCTGACTGAGCGGCAGCCCCTCCGCCAACAACTCACCGGCGACAGCAGGCTTGGCAAAAACGGCCGTCACCGACTGTAGCGCCGCTTTTTCACATTGCTTCAGCGCTCTCTGTTCGCGCTGCCTGAGCCAATGCCACCAACTGCCAGCCTCTGTTTGTGATTCGCAGCGATGGGCAAGGTAATAAGTGGGGCAACTTTGTCCCGCTGGCAGATAGGCTGTCGCGAGCAGCGCGTCTAGCACAACAGCATCGAAAGTCATGGCTCGGCGCTGAATTGCTGCCTGCAGACGTGCATTGACAATATCGGTGCCAAGCCGCGCGACAGAGAGTCCGCGCAAACCGGTCGCTGCCGGTTGGTCTGCTGAGCTGGGCGGGAAGCCCCCCGCCGCTCGCACCGATGCAAAATGATCTCTAAGGCGCTGCAGCGCGTGATGATCGATAGGGCCGGCAATAGCCAGCGAGAGATCGACATCACGCGCCAACACCCCGACCACGATCCGGGTCTCACGACTGAGCCCCGCCGTCCCGGTGAGCCGGTCAACCGTCGTAAGGTACAGCACCTGCGGGCGGCGCGGCGCCGACATATCAG
This sequence comes from Congregibacter sp., assembly GCA_013911345.1. The sequence continues at coordinate 664 of JACETJ010000020.1, read as the reverse complement.
TTCAACCCGAGACCAACATTGTTGTTCTCCAGCACCCGCTCCGCACGATAGCTGGAACGAACGAATACGCCTGAGACCACCTCGAGGAACCCTCGCTCCAGACCCCACTCGCGATATTGATCAAACTCCTCAGGGGTCACAAAGCGCTCAACCGGGAGATGGTTTTGAGTCGGCTGCAGATACTGCCCCAGCGTCAATACATCAATATTGTGCTGACGCAAGTCGTCCATGCAGGTCTTGAGCTCGTCATCACGCTCACCCAGACCCAGCATAAGTGACGTTTTTGTCACCACATCAGGGCGATGGGCTTTACCCGCTGCCAGAACATCCAGCGTCTGCTGGTAACCCGCCCGGGGATCGCGCACCGGATGCGTCAGTCGCTCCACCGTCTCGACATTTTGCGCAAAGACTTCGATCCCGGAATCGAGCAGTGTCTCTACCGCCGCCCGATCTCCCAGGAAATCGGGTGTCAGCGCTTCGACAGCGGTCTCCGGATTGAGTGTTTTTGTGGCACGCACAACGTCGGCGTAATGACCAGCACCGCCATCAGGCAAGTCATCGCGATTCACCGAGGTCAGTACCACATACTTCAGCCCCATCAACTTGACCGCCTGCGCCGTGTTCTGCGGTTCGTGTGGATCCAGCCAGCCCTTGGGATTCCCGG
>JACETJ010000002.1 GCA_013911345.1 Congregibacter sp. | reverse complement strand
CACCGAGGTCTCTGCTTCTTGCAAGCGGAAACGCTCAACGTCTGCCTGAATACTCTGCACCGCTTGCTCTCGCTGCATTCGTGCCTTGTCAAGCTCTCGCAACTTGCTGTCTACCTCTGCAACCCTCGCGCGCTCACTATTTAAGGCACTTTCTGCGGTGACGCGTTGCTCTAGGAGCTCTGCAAGAAGCGTCTTATTCTCGGCGTCTGGATCATCATCCTCTGGTAACGTTCCGGTGAGCTCTGTCTCTCTAGATTCCAGATCACGCACTTGCGTTTCCATTCGGTCGATATTCTCTTTAAGGGTAACCACCTGCGTACTGAGATTTTGATTTTGCATATCACCGCGCGTGAGAGCGTCCGAAGCCGTTCGCGACTCCTCACGCTTGAGAGACAACCGCTCGGTCAGAACACCCCGCTCACTTTGCAACTGTTCTCGCTCACCCCGATCCAATTCCATTTGGTCCAGGGACGCTGATAATAGCGTTCGAGCTTCAGCAAGATGCGACTGCTCCTGCTCGTACTGTTTTTGTGTTTCTTCAATCTCCAGGCTGAGGCGACTTCGACGTTGAGCTTGCTGCTCAATTTTGGCAACCGTCGCGCGCTGCTCTGCAAGCAGTTCCGCACGCTCGTTGATTGTGTTCTGCTGCGCCTGCTGCGACTGAGACGACTGCTTCTCGAGCTCTACCCGGGACTTGAGCAAAGCCCCCAGCTTCTCTTCAAGCGCATCGGCCTCTTTCTGGGCCGCCTGCAAGCTATCCCTCAACTCGTCTAATTGTGCTTCCCTAGCAATCATGCCAGCAGCCGCATCCGCATCAGACCGGCGTCGGTGCCACCCCATCCCTAGCCAATGACCGTCAGGCGTCACCACTGACTGTCCAACAGACAGATCGCGGCAAAGCCGCTGAGCTTCCTCGAGGCCTTCTGCAACCAATATCGACTGCAGCCAAACCCTGACTCTGGCAGGGCCCTTGACGTACGCAGCTAGTGTGCCAGTGACATCGCCTGACAACTGCGCCTTGTTATCTACAACAAAAGCCCCTGATGGCAGCGCCTCGACCTCTGGCAGCCCACGTAGATCAACCTCAGACAACAGGCGAGCTGACAGCGCTTCACCCAACACCTGCTCAATTGCCGCCTCCCAGCCCGCGTCTACATCCAACGACGCATAGACCGTTCCCTCTGACTCAAACTCTCCAGCCTGCATCCAATGACTCAAGGCCGCTTGCTCGCGATCGTCAGATGCCGCTTCCTGCAGCGCTACAAGAGACGCAACCTGTCCACGGGTTTCTTGTATGGCTGCCCGAACGTCGTCCTGCTGGCGTCGCGACTGCTCGATGGCGGTCTGCGACTCAGCCAAACCCTTTTTCAGCTCCTGAAGCTCCGATTCCCGGCCGGCGATGTCGCGATCAGCTTGCGCTAATTTAGCGGCGAAGGGTGACGAAGCTTCATCTGTCGACTCCGAGGACAATGACTCCAGCTCGGCCTTCTGCGTCTGGCCCCGTTCCTGAAGCTTGGTGAGCACTTGTTCAAGGTAGGCGATGCGGCTTTGCTGCACCTCAGCAGTCTGGCTGGGTTCGCGCGCTCGTTCGTTAAAGCCGTCCCAATTTTGCGACCACTGCTGCACCGCATTGTCAGCCGCCATCAGCGCTTCAGCGGCAAGACGGGCCTGGGCCCGATATTCTGTCAGCTCGGGCTCCGATTTCTCCAACTGCTCTTGCCACTCGCTCAGCCGCACCCGGTCACTCTCGAGGTGCTGCCGGGTTTGCTCAAGACTGCTGCGGGTTTGGTCGAGGTCACGCTGCAGCTCACCTCGTCTCTCCTGAGCAAAGCGCAGCGCCTGTTCAACACGGGTCACCTCACCACCGATCGAGTAGAACTGCTCCTGCGCCGCGCTCAGCGCGTCCGTTGCCTCAGTCTGCTCAGAACGGGCAGCCTCAATCTCACTCAGCGTATGAGTGACTTCGGCTTTTGCGGCCTCGCGCTTAACGTCGAGTGCTCCAATTTGCCCTGCCACCTCGCCGCTGGAAGCGCTGAGATTGCGCCATTGAATGGCAAACAACTCACTCTGAACGGCCCGCTCTTCTGCCTTTAGCTCGGCATATTTTTCAGCCGCTCTGGCCTGTCGATCCAGATGCGCTAGGTTTCGTTGAAGCTCATCTCGCAAATCCGTGAGTCGCTCCAAATTCTCTGTCGTGCGTCGCATGCGGCTTTCAGTCTCACGCCTACGCTCCTTGTATTTGGAGATTCCTGCGGCTTCTTCAATAAAAACCCGCAATTCCTCAGGCTTTGATTCGATGAGACGGGAGACGACGCCCTGCTCAATAATGGCGTAGCTGCGTGGGCCTAAACCGGTACCAAGAAACAGGTCAGTGATATCGCGCCGCCGGCACTTCGCGCCGTTAAGGTAATACTCGGACTGGGCTTGCCGGGTAACCACTCGTCGGACAGATATTTCGTTATAGGCGGCGAACTCACCCGTCACCTTGCCTTGGGTGTTATCAAATATCAGCTCAATGGAAGCTTGGCTGACAGGCTGGCGGCTTGTGGTGCCATTAAAGATGACATCTGTCATCGACTCTCCGCGGAGGGTTTTCGCTGAGCTTTCGCCCATCACCCACCTCACTGCGTCAATGATGTTGGATTTGCCGCATCCGTTAGGGCCTACCACCGCACACATGTTGCCCGGAAACTGGACCGTGGTGGGATCGACAAATGACTTGAAGCCGGCCAGTTTTATGGATTTCAGGCGCATTATTGAATTCGTATACCCATTGCAAGCTAGCGGGAGCGACTAGGGCCCCGAAAAGCTAAAAAACACAATATGTAGTGTATAGACTTCTAGCGAACAACACTATGTTTGATGCCGAATTTTGTCGACTATTCGACCTGCAAACTGATTCTGAGGGGGCTCGACTCCCCAACCGGGAAAGACGGAATCGCCTCCCACGCCACCGCATTCTCTCGTCCAGGCTCACCGTTGCCCGAAACCTGCACTTCGACTGACACTTTCTGGAAATCCGAGATGCGCTGTCCGGCCATTGAAGCGCTGTCGTCCAGACGCACCGTCACCGGCCAAGCCGTCGCGGTTGTGCGGACCACGGCAATCGGCATCCCCGATTCCGCTCCTTCCGGGCGCGCGAGCACAAACAGGAGACCCCCTGCTGGCAAGCCCTCTCCAGCTGACACAGTCACGTCAACGCCAACACCTGATGACCCAGCGCTGTCGGCGACGGTCTCACCAAGCTCCATCTTGGCGCGCTCAATCACCTGGCCCAGCATCTCGTAACCGGGAGACCCCGGTGGCTCCAGCTCTCGAAGCCGCTGCCAATAGACAATTGCCTGCCGATAGTCACCCTCCTCAAAACCCGCCATACCCAGGGTGGCCAGCGCCGCAGCCTGCATCGGGTCAATCGCGAGAGCCTGCTCAGCGCGTGACCGAGCTCGCGAATTCAGCACCCGACCAGAAGAGAGAAATTCAGATTGCGCCGCCTTACCCAAAATTTCTGGAGCAGTTGCCCCTAAATCAATGAGCCGGTCGTAGTAGCGCAATGCCTGCGCAGGCTCGTTACCAGACAGATAGTATTCACCCAGCAACAGCGAATAGTCCGCGTTGTCCGGTCTTGCCTCAGCACGCGCCGTCATCCTATCGATCAGCGCCAACACTGCTTCGGGTTCTGACTGCTCTATACGGCCAAGTTGCTCGGCTATCTGGACGTCTTCCCAACCCCCCAACTGCCAATACAGCAACCAGACGGCGGCTGCGAGTCCCGCGGCCGCGAGCGTCTGCCCCCTGCCAGAGTATCGCGGCACTGCGAACGCCGATTGCGAGTCGCTCTCTACGCCATCCTCAATCAATCGCAGCGCCGCCTCTTCTTTCAGCGCTTCTGGCTCAGCAGCCAGCTCCCTTTGCCGAAGGCGCAACCAATCCTCATTGGTCTCAGGTGATCCTCCTCGACGCCAAACTCGCGGCAGAAAGATGACCAGTGCGGCAGCGCTAACCCAAAGTGCCGCTGCAATAACCGGAAAAGCCGAGCTCAAACCCGTGGCCCTCGGAGCAACCGCTCTATCTCAGCCTTATCACTGTCGGTGAGGGCCGTGGAGACCTCAGCAGACCTCTGCCTGAAGTGCATAAACAGGCCCACCGCGCCCAGCGCCAGCAATAGTCCCGGAGCGGCCCATAACAACACCGTATTGCGATCCATACCGGGGCGATAGCGAACAAACTCACCGTACCGGGCAACCATAAATGCCAGGATTTCATCGTCTGAAGCGCCGGCCTCTAATTGCTCGTATAAGACAACGCGAAGATCCCTCGCGATCGGCGCATTGGAGTCAGCAATGTTCTGGTTCTGGCACTTTGGACAACGTAACTCCTGACTGAGAACGTGATAACGCCGCTCGAGATCGGGCGAAGAAAAATCGTAGGTTTCAATCACCGCCCACGTATTGGAGGCTGCCCAAGGTGAGCAACACAGCAACACGAGAATCACCGCCCTCACCGCGACTATCACTCCACTATCACTCCACTCTCACTCCACTCTCACTCCACTCTCACTCCACTCTCACTCCACTCTGCCCGCGCCCCGCGCCTCGCTCGAGGAGGCCGCCAGCGAAAACCAAGGACTAAAGTCACGTTGGAACACCTCCTCATTCAAGACACCAACATGCCGGTGCGCGATCACGCCGTCGGCATCCAGAACGTAGGTTTCTGGCGCGCCATACACACCCAAATCCAGGCCCACTGAACCCTCGACGTCGACAATATTCAATTGATAAGGGTCCCCCAACTGGGAGAGCCACTCACGCGCCTTGGCGGAGTCATCTTTGTAATTCAATCCATAAATAGGCACCCCCTGTTGCGCGAGCGCAATCAGGTAGGGGTGCTCCACCCGACAGGAGTAGCACCAGGTAGCCCAGACATTAACCAGGGCCGGTCTGAGTGCCAGCGCCTCAACCGAAATCGCTCTCCCAGTGGAGAGCTCCGGCTGACTAAATTCGGGGAAAAGCTGCCCGAGCCTGGCAGCCGGTAGTTCGGTGGGATCGATCGACAGACCTCGAAACAGCAAACCCGCGAGGACCACAAAGGCAACGAGCGGTATGAACTTCTTAGCTTGCAACCGCGCCAGCTCCGGTTTGTGGCACCGGGTTGCGAGCAGCCTGCGACCGGTAACGCCTGTCAAATACGGTGACCAAGGCTCCAAAACCAATCATGAGTGAGCCCAACCACAACCACCTCACCATGGGCTTGTATTGCAGGCGGACGGCCCAAGCGTTCTCGCCAATCGGCTCCCCCAATGCGATGTAGAGATCCCTCCACAAACTCGCATCGATGGCAGCCTCTGTCATGATCTGCCCGCTGGCAAAGTAGCGACGCTTTTCCGGCACCAGTACTGCGATGAACTCACCGTTGCGGCTCACCTCAAACACCGCTTGGTCTGCAAGGTAGTTGGGACCCGCCTGCTGACCGAGGCTCTGCAACTCAAATCGGTATGCCCCCAAAGACGCTGCGTCCCCTACCGCCATTCTTAAATCGTGCTCTTCGCTTTCCTGAGTCACCACAACCGCGCCCAACACCACGCCAGCAAACCCCAAATGGGCCAGTGACATGCCCATGAAGCTCGGGGACAGTCGACGCCACTGCAACCCGCTTGTCATACCCGAAGTCAGGCGCCGCCATGCATCTTTGATCACGCCAAGCGCCACCCATCCAGAGAGCAGCACCGCCAAGGCAATCCAAATGTTAAACACTGCCTTGCCCAGCATCCCGAGCAAAACCGCTACCACCAATACTCCAAGACCGGGAACCAGCAACTCATGCAGCCAGCGACGCGCAGAGTCTTCGCGCCAACGAGAGAGAGGGCCAACAGCCATAAACGGCATCAGCAAGGCCATCAACGGCACGAAAACAGCATTGAAGTAAGGAGGTCCAACCGAATACTTCCCCAGAGAAAACGCGTCCATGATCAAAGGAAAGAGCGTGCCCAATAGCACTACAACGGTAGACACCGTGAACACCAGATTGTTGGCCATGAGCAGGGATTCGCGGGACACCGCACCATAGGCCACCCGACTGGCAACAGAGGGCGCCCTCAAAGCGTAAAGCAAGAGTGAACTACCCACGACGAGGGCCAGAAAAACCAGAATGAACAGTCCGCGCTCAGGGTCGGCGGCAAATGCATGGACGCTAGTCAGCACGCCTGAACGCACCAAAAAAGTACCCAGCAATGACAAGGAGAAAGCAAAGATGGCGAGCAGAACCGTCCAGGAGCGAAACACACCGCGCTTCTCTGTTACCGCCAGGCTGTGAACAAGGGCCGCACCCATCAACCACGGCATGAAAGAGGCGTTCTCGACGGGGTCCCAAAACCACCACCCACCCCAGCCCAGCTCGTAATAGGCCCACCAGCTTCCCAGCATGATGCCAAGCGAGAGAAACCCCCACGCTACGTTGGTCCAGGGTCTTGACCATCGGGCCCATGAGGCATCCAAACGCCCCCCCATCAAGGCGGCGATCGCAAAGGCAAAAGGAACAGACAAGCCGACGTAACCCATATAGAGCAATGGGGGATGAATGATCAGCCCAGGATCCTGAAGCAGCGGGTTAAGATCATTCCCATCAAGCGGCGTATTGGGTAACAGCCGTTCAAAAGGGTTCGAAGTCAACAGAGAGAAAGCGAGAAAACCGACCGCCACCATACCCATGACGCTGAGCACGCGGGCGACCATCACTAGTGGCAGGCCCCGACTGAAGTAGGCCACCGCTGTCATCCAGCCGGAAAGTATCAGGACCCACAGCAGGAGAGAGCCTTCGTGATTACCCCACACGGCTGAAAATTTGAAAATCGGCGGGAGCAGGCTGTTGGAATTAGCGGCCACCACCGCCACCGAAAAATCATCCTGTAAAAAGCTGACGGCCAGAAGAGCAAAAGCGATGCCGACGAATACGGTGACTCCTACCGCCAAGGAAGGTGCGGTGTTCATGGCCGCGATATCGCGACGCAGTGCTCCCCACATTGGCACTGCAGCCAGACCAATCGCCAGCGCAAAGGCAATGATTAGCGAGACATGGCCGAGTTCGGGAATCACGGTAGAACAGGTTTCCCAACGGGTGCTGATTTTCCCTCGAGCGCGGCTGCAACCTCGGGGGGCATGTAATTCTCATCGTGCTTAGCCAGCACTTGTGTCGCAACCAACATGCCCGACTCGTTGAGCGTACCCTCGGCTACCACTCCCTCCCCCTCGGCGAAGAGGTCAGGAAGAATACCGCTATAACGCACGGCAACCGAGGCCTCGTAGTCCGTCACCCAAAAGGTTGTGTCCAGATCGGTCTCACTCCGTTCAATACTGCCATCAACCACCATACCGCCCAATCGGATGCTACGGTCTGTCGGCGCCTTTCCTGCCACCACATCAGCTGGGGGGTAGAACAAATTGATGTTATCGCGCAGCGCAAAAGTGACCAAACCAATGGCTGCACTGGACAGCACCACCAGCAAGCTGACTAACATCAATCGCTGTTTGCGCACTGGATGCATTAGACGGCCGACTCCGCTTCGCTCGATCGATCTCCAGGAAGAGCCGCATGGCGCCGCTGCTCAGCCTGCAACCAACGCCAATGCTGACGTATTCTCCGGATTGGAAACCAGACCATGAGGATAAGTGGCAGCGTTGTGAGTGCATATGCCAACCAAACATAAACACCATGGCCATCCATGTGCCATACCGCCGAAATTGAATCGAAATACATTAAGCGCCACCCACCCACTGTTTTAGCCAACCCGATTCTCTGTGGGACCACACTAGCTCCGCTCTCATATTGAGCAGCACCGTCACCACAAACACGCAGTAGAACGCCAAAATCATCAACAACAAGGGATAGAGCATGCTGGCGTCAATCGCTGACTCTCCAGTAAATTTAATCGAAGCAGGCTGATGGAGCGAGTACCACCAGTCGACGGACTTGTAGATGATGGGGATATTCACCGTGCCCACCAGCGTAAGCACCGCGCAAGCTCGCGCTGCTGCCGTTTTATTCTCGTAGGCTTCAAAAAGCGCTACCACGCCGAGATAGAGAAACAGCAGAATCAACATCGAGGTAATGCGAGCGTCCCACACCCACCAGGCACCCCAGGTTGGCTTACCCCAAATGGCCCCAGTCAGCAGCGCGATGGCCGTCAATACAGCACCGACTGGCGCGACTGCCCGCATCGTAATATCCGCCATTTTAATACGCCAGATCAGGCTCACAGCGCCGGCCAGGGCCATCACGTAATACCCTGCCAGCGCCACCACGGCAGCAGGCACATGAATATAGATAATCCGATACGAGTTCCCCTGGCGAAAATCTGGCGGCGCGATCAGTAAGCCCCAAACGGCGCCAGCCAGCAGCAGACAAATAGTCAGCGGCAATAGCCAACGCACCAGAGCCCCGCTAAAGCGAAAAAACCAGGGGGGCGATCCCATTTTGTGAATGATGGTCCACATGCCGCCTAGTATAGCGTCTAACTCCTTGTGATGACCCTCAAACCATAGTCAAATCAAGATCGAGAGCCACACCTATTAACTGTCGAGGGAGACCCTCAGAGCTGCGGCGACCGCTATTGGTAAAACAACGAGCGAACCGAGCGCCAAACCACCCATCAAGGCCAGCCAACTCTCAGGATTGCCCCCCATCACCGCTTCTCTCACTGCCGTCGTGCCAAAGATCAGCACCGGCACATTCAGCGGAATGATTAGCAACGAGAGCAACAGCCCACCTCGTCGGATGTTGACCGTTAGCGCACTGCCCAACGCACCGATCAACGTCAGGCAAACCGTTCCCATACCCAGACTGGCTACCAGCGCCAGCAAGCCGTCCAGAGGCAGCCCAAGCATGACGCCAAACAAAGGCGATACCAGTGCCAATATGAACCCCGTGGCCAGCCAATGAGCGGCGACTTCAGCCAGTGCTGTCAGGGCAAGGGGATACGGCGCCAGCGCTAACTGCTCCAGGCTGCCATCTTCAAAGTCAGAGGCAAACAGCCTGGTACTGACCATCAAGCTGGCCAGCAGTGCCACAACCCACAGTATGCCGGGCGCCATGGTCGCCAGGCGATCCGGATCCGGGCCCAGCCCAAGAGGAAAGAGCGTGATGACCATGAAGAAAAATATCAGCGGATTGGCGACATCCGATGGGCTCGCCAGGATCGACCGGGCATGACGGTAAAATTGCCTCGCGAACACCGCTCGGAGTGATAGTAGGGGTCGCTCAGACGGCATAAAGACCAAGATCCAGGTTGTGCTGCGATGCGCCAAACCGGCTGGCTTGATGGCTGGTAAAGATCACTGCACCGCCACCGCCGACATGCTCACGCACCCGACTCTCCAGCCATTCACAGCCGGCAGCGTCGAGCGCGGTGAAGGGCTCGTCTAGCAGCCACAGCGCAGCGTCGCTGAGTAACAGCCGCGCGAGCGCGACGCGGCGCTTCTGCCCCGCCGACAATGACCCCACCGGTCGGTGCTCGTAACCCGCAAGGCTCACCTGTGCTAGCGCATCACAAATCTGCGAACTCGAGGCAATGACGTCGCAAGCCGGGTGCCAGCGCAGGTTATCGACCGCACTGAGACTGTGCTTCAACGAAGCGGAGTGGCCGAGATAAAGAAAAGGCCCCGCACGCCGAATTTCACCCGATAACCCCAACCGGGCCACGCCGGCCAGACCTCTCAAGAGACTGGTCTTGCCAACGCCATTGGGTCCCAAGAGCTGCCAAACCTCGCCCGCCGACACCCTGAAATCAATGCCACTCAGTAGCCTTCGATCTCCTCGTTCGACGGCAACTTGACTGACTTCTAGCAACATCAGAGGTTGACTACACGAATGTCAGGGAGGCCCAAGCTGTCGTCGACTTCAACATTTAGCCCCTTAAAATCGAACAGGTTGTGATCCATTAAATGCGAAGGTGCAGCATTGCCGAGCGCTCTAAAAATCGTCTCTGTCCTGCCCGGATATTGCTGCTCCCAACCTCTGAGCATCGATTTGATTTCCTGGCGCTGGAGGTTTTCCTGCGTACCACAAAGATTGCAGGGAATAATGGGAAACTGCATCGCTCGTGCGTAATCGGCGATGTCAGATTCGCGGCAGTAAGCCAGCGGGCGAATCACCAGATGTCGTCCATCATCACTCTTCAATTTCGCGGGCATGGCCTTAAGTTTGCCGCCAAAAAACAGATTCAAAAAGAGTGTCTCTACGATATCGTCTCGATGATGTCCCAAGGCAATTTTGTTTGCGCCAATCTGCTCTGCAAATCCATAAAGCGTCCCCCTCCGCAGACGGGAGCAAAGACCACAGGTTGTTTTACCTTCGGGAACGATAGCGCGCACCACGCTGTAGGTATCCTTCTCCAAAATATAGAAAGGAATGTCGAGTTGTTCTAGATATGCGGGCAATACCTCTTCGGGATAACCCGGCTGCTTTTGATCGAGGGTCACCGCTACAATATCGAAATCGATCGGCGCGCTGCTTCTTAATGAGATCAAGAGCTCCAGCATGGCATGAGAGTCCTTGCCGCCAGAAATACACACCATCACACGATCACCAGCCTCAATCATGTTGAAGTCCGCAATGGCTTTGCCCATTTGCCGGCGCAACCGCTTACGCAACTTATTAAACTCAAGCCGATCCTTGCGGTTATCTGTGCGATCAGGCGCGGTAGCCTCCTGATTATCCTGCTGCGACATCACGCTTTCCTGCCATGCTGAACCGCTCAGAGCGGTGTGTTGGTGTTGTGAAGCTGCCGATGATAGGAGAGACCATCGCGCGGCGCAAAAGTGTCTCAGCCGGCCTGTAGCCCTAGTGACTTGAGTTTTCGCTCGTCTGACAGGACAATCCGCCCCGCCTTAATTCCTCTCCGCAATTTGCAAACAAGCAAGGAACCTCATCATGAAAGCACCCGTTCGCGTCACTGTCACCGGCGCCGCAGGACAAATTGGTTACGCCCTCCTCTTTAGGATCGCTTCGGGGTCAATGCTGGGTGACGACCAACCGGTCATTCTACAGCTACTGGATATCACCCCAGCCATGGATGCATTGGGAGGCGTCAAAATGGAGCTGGATGACTGCGCGTTTCCATTGTTGACCGACGTGATCTGCACCGATGACCCAGAGGTCGCATTTAAAGATACGGATTATGCGCTCCTCGTCGGCGCACGACCCCGCGGCCCGGGCATGGAACGCAAGGATCTCCTCGAGGCCAATGCTGCTATTTTTGGTGTGCAGGGCAAAGCGATCAATGCCGTCGCGAGCCGAGGCATTAAAGTGCTGGTGGTTGGCAATCCCGCCAATACCAACGCCCTGATCACCCAGCGCAACGCACCTGATATTGAGCCACGTCAATTCACTGCAATGACACGTCTCGACCACAATCGAGCAAAAACCCAGTTGGCACAGAGAATGAGTTCAACCGTGAATGACATTCGCCAGATGATCATTTGGGGCAATCACTCTGCCACCCAATATCCAGATCTTCATCACGCCCTGGTATCTGGAAACTCTGCAATGAAGGACCTGGATATGGAGTGGTACAACGACACCTTTATTCCGACCGTCCAACAGCGTGGCGCAGCGATCATTGAGGCAAGGGGCGCTTCGTCTGCGGCCTCAGCAGCTAATGCCGCTATCGATCACATGCGCAGCTGGGCACTGGGGACCGCGGAAGACGACTGGGTTTCCATGGGTGTGATTTCCGATGGCTCATACGATATTGAACCTGGGCTGATCTACTCGTTCCCGTGCCGCTGTCGAGATGGGCAGTGGGAAATTGTGCAGGGGCTGGAGATCTCTCCGTTCAGTCGGGAGAAGATGGACGCCACCGCGCAGGAGCTGACAGAAGAGCGAGATGCGGTAGCCCACCTGCTGGGCTGATGTTGGGCCCTCACCGACCAAGGGTCTCAGGACAGCCATAAGGCAATGACATGCGCTGAAGCGATGAGCAGTAAATGAGAACTGCTGCCTCCGCTTTGCGCGCTTAAACCTCTCTGAGGATCACCACAGGCGGGACATTCACCACTCGCCTGCAAGACCAAACGCCGAGTCCGCCAACGATTAAAGCGCCCAATATGGGTCCCAGAGCCCACATAAGGGGGGTCGACGTCCAGCTCATGGAGAAGACCTGAGTCTGCAAACCCCATGCTGCCACCTCAGCGCCGACGGCAGCCAGCAGCCCAGCAAGCCCACCCAGCACCAGAAACTCAATCCAGAGCGCACCAAGCACCAGCCCCCTTCGGGCTCCCACAGCCCGAAGCAAAGCGCTCTCGCGTAGCCGTCCATCCAAACTGGAGCGAACACCGGAAATCAGCACAAGACCCCCCGCCATCAAAATCACCCCAAGCACCAACTCCAACGCGCGCGCAACCTGATCCACCACAGCGCGCATTTCGCGGATGACGATATCAAGCTCAATCACCGTCACCGTAGGCAGCGCCCGCACCAACTGATTGAGGAGCGGCTTTTGGTCAGGAAGCAGGCGAAAACTCGTCATATACATGCCCGGAAATGCCTCGAGCACCTTGCGGGGAAAAACCATGAAGAAATTGGGCCGCATCGACTGCCAATCCACCGAGCGGACGCTTTGAACCGTGACCTCAAGGGGGTCCGCGCCGATAAGCAACGTCAAGCGATCACCGACCCCTGCGCCGATATCTCGGGCAAAGTCTTCCTCGATAGACACCAATGCCTCTTCCGTGTCTGCATGCCACCACTCACCCTCTAACAACTCGTTACCATTGGGCAAAGGGTCTGACCAAGTGAAATTCGCCTCTCGCTGCCGCGGCGATCCGTCCTCCATCACCTCCTCCCACTTCGGCAACGGCGAATCATTCACGCTCATCACCCTGCCCCGGGTCATCGGATACAGCGTCTCTGCGCGCACATCGTTATCGGAGAAAAAGCCTTCTAGCGTCAATCGCTCTTCGGGGGCGAGATTCAGTAAAAAGTGGTTCGGTGCGTCCACAGGTAGCTGCGCCTGCCATTGACCAATTAATGACGTTCGAACCACTGACAGCAGCAGCATCAGCATGATCGCCATGGCGAAGATCACCATCTGCAGCGCATTGGCGCGCCCACGACGCTGCAAGCCCGCCAGCGCCACTCGCCAAATGCTGCCTGCGAAGCCGCCGACAGAGCGCCCTCCTGAAAGCAGCACACTCGCTGCAATGAAACCCAGCCCCATCACCACACAAAGCCCTGCTATGACGGCACCCGTGACCACCGCACTGCCGCTGTACCACCACATCAGTCCCACAATGGCCAAGCCACCTGCAAAGAAGTCGCGCTTGCGCTGCGCATCGGCAACACCAAGATCAGCACGCAAGACCCTGAGCGGAGAGGCTTCGCCGAGCCGGCGAAGCGGCGGCCAGGCAAAAAACACCAAACACACTGCCGCAGTCACAGCGCCAATCAGCGCCGGCTTGCTGCCCGCGGCGCCGGGATCGACCGGCAACATGGCGCCAAGCACCCTGATGAAAGTTTCTTGTAAAACCCATCCCAGAAGACAACCCGCGATCGTGCCCATCACGCCGATCCAAAACAAACTGCGGCCGTACAGCCACGAGATCTCTCGGGACTGCGCTCCCAAACTTTTCAGGATCGCGACATACTGTGTGTGCCGTTCACCAAAGCGGCGACTGGCCAGGGTGATTGCCGCGGCGGCGAGGACGACGGCAAGGCTGCCCGCTAGCAATAAAAATCCTTGCGCTCTATCAAGCGTCTCACCGATGCTCGGCTGAGCACCCTCAACCGAGTCTAGCCGCTGGCCCTGGCCAAGTAGCGGCGTCACCCACTCGCTGAATTCGGCCACCGAATTAGTATCACCGCCCAATAGCAACCTGTACTCCACACGGCTCCCCGGCTGGACCACGCCGGTAGCCGGAATGTCGGCGGTGTTCATCAACAATCGAGGCCCGAATCCAAAAACCGCGGTTGTTGCATCGGGCTCCCCCCGAACCGAACCAGTAATAACAAGCGGCTGCTCTCCAACAATGATTTCGTCACCCAAGTTGACATCGAGCAGCGCGAATAGCCGCGGCGCGAGCCAGACCTCGCCTTGCCCGGGGATATCACCACCGGGCCGCACCTCGCCATAGGGTTCCTCAGACCACTGCAACTCTCCGCGCAATGGATAACCCGGTGAAACAGCCTTAATCGAGACCAAAGCCATGTGGTCGATATCTGCCACTGCCATCGAAGGGAACCCGACAACTCCTGTCGGGCGTAGTGTCATCGCCTCAGCCCTGCTCACCCACAACTCCGGAATGGGTGCCCTGCTGACCACCACCATATCCGCCGCCAGAAATCGAGCGCTTTCCGACAGCAGGGCAGATTGCAAGCGCGTCACAAAACTGCTCACACCCACCACCACAGACACCGCCAAAACAAGGGCCATCAGGAGAATGCCGAGCTCTCCGCTCCGCCACTCGCGCGCCAATAATTTCCAGGTAAGCGCCTGCCTCACGACCCAGACAACTCCCCAGCTGTCATGGAGAAACGTTGATCACAGCGCTCGGCGAGTCTTTCGTCGTGAGTTACCAAGACCAGGGTCGTACTCGCCCGGGCGTTCAGCTCGAACAGCAAATCGATGATTCGCTCTCCAGTACGCGTATCCAGATTCCCGGTGGGCTCATCAGCGAATAAAACCGCGGGCTCCCTGGCAAAGGCTCGTGCGATCGCCACGCGCTGCTGCTCGCCCCCCGACAACGTGGTCGGATAGTGGTCAAGCCTCTCTTGTAGCCCTACCTCCGCCAAAAACCGCTCTGCGGTCTGCCGTGCGTCTCTCACGCCAGCCAGCTCAAGCGGCAACATGACGTTTTCTCTCGCCGTCAGCGCGGGCAATAACTGGAAACTCTGGAAAACGAAGCCTACTTTCTCTGCGCGAAGGCGGGCTCGCTCATCCTCATCTAGCGTGCTAATACAGACGCCGTCCAGCCAAACCTCTCCCGCTGAAGCGACATCCATGCCCGCAAGGAGCCCCAGCAGGGTAGACTTACCCGATCCGGACGCACCGACGATGGCGGCAGAAGCACCCGCCGCGATACTCAGATCGACACCCCGCAGTATGGTGAGATCACCGTCGGCGGTCGGCACGGTTTTAAGGAGTTGATTAACTTTGATCATACAGCGTGTCCTCGCACGACGGTTACGAGTCGGAGCTTGGCTCGGATTGCTATTACTCGCCATCTCATATCAGGCGACCGCACAGCAGACTCGACCCATCCTCGTGCTCGGTGACAGTATCAGCGCCGCGTACGGCATGTCGCTGGAACAAGGATGGGTGGCGTTGCTAGGTAATCGCTTGAAGGCAGAAGAGCGGCCGTACCACACCGTCAACGCCAGTATATCAGGGGACACTTCCGCAGGCGGCTTACGCAGACTTCCGGCGCTGCTTGAGAGCCACCAGCCCGGCGTTGTCATTATCGAGTTGGGCGGAAACGACGGGCTCCGCGGGTATCCAGTAACCCAACTGCGCGACAATCTCGTCAAGATGGTGGTGCTGTCCCAAAACGCTGGCGCGCAGACATTGATTCTGCCTATGGAAATCCCGCCAAACCTGGGCAAGTTTTATACCGATGCCTTTCGCGCCAGCTTCGTCCAAGCGGCTGAGCTCACTGGCGCGACTCTCGCTGACTTTCCCCTGGAATCCGTTGCGCTGAAGGCCAGCTTGATGCAGCCAGATGGCATTCATCCGACCATCGAAGCTCAGCCACTCATTCTGGACAGCGTCTGGCGCAGTCTTGAGGCTCTGCTGTGATTGGGCGAAGACAACCGCTTAACGAGCGCCCTGAACCGGGACAAAGCGAACTACAGCGCCAGCTAGAAATCATTATTTTTGGAACGGGCACGCTGCCCGGTCGGCGTTTTGACATGACGCTGATCGCCGCAATTCTTCTCAGCGTTACCGTTGTGGTATTGGATTCCGTTCCCGAGCTGGACGGCGCTGTAGGCGCTGGATTCTGGTATGCCGAGCTGTTTTTTACCGGGCTGTTTACTCTCGAATATTTCACCCGGATATGGTGCACCCACAACAGGCCCGCGTACCTGCTCAGCTTTTGGGGTATCGTCGATTTACTCGCGATTGTGCCCACCTACATCGCTTTTATATTTCCAGAAGCAGCGCCCCTGGTCGTCATTCGATTATTGAGAGTGCTGAGGGTCTTTCGCGTGTTTCGACTGGTGTCGCTGTTTTCCGAACTCAATGAAATTCTTGCTGTATTGCGGAGCACGTCGCGCTCGATTTTTGTCTTTCTCATCCTGGTGATGTTGGTCGTCGTGGTTTTCGCCTGTGTCATCTATGTCATTGAAGGCCCAACTCACGGGTTCACCAGCATTCCCTTGAGTATTTACTGGGCGGTGGTCACCATCACCACCGTCGGCTACGGTGATCTCGTGCCGCAAACGTCTGCGGGACGTTTTGTTGCTGGGTTTGGGATGCTGGTGGGTTATTCCATCATTGCCGTCCCAACGGCCATCATTACCCGTAAACTCTGGGAGCGCATCAACGAGCAGCGTGCTACCCAGCCAACACTCCCTTGGAATTGCCCTGTATGCGCCAAACAAGGACACACTCTCGACGCCCGCCATTGCAAACACTGCGGGGCAGCGCTCGACGTGCCCAGTGACTTGAGAGAGCGAGCACAACGCGATGCCTGATCCGTCCACGCCACTATTTAGCTACCGTAAACATTGGGCGGAGTGTCTGGGTCCGGCGCCCTGGCTGCCTATGTGCCGAACAGAGATGGAGCAACTTGGATGGGATAGTTGCGACATCATTATTGTCTCCGGAGACGGCTACGTTGATCATCCCAGTTTCGGCATGGCGGTCATTGGCCGGGTGCTGGAGGCGCAAGGGTTTCGCGTTGGTATGATTGCGCAACCTGATTGGCAATCTGCTGAGCCCTTCACCGCACTCGGCCGGCCCAACCTTTTCTTCGGCGTCACGGCGGGGAACATGGACTCCATGATTAACCACTACACCGCTGATCGGAAGCGTCGCAATGATGACGCCTACACCCCCGGCAACATAGCGGGCAAGCGTCCTGACCGGGCCGTTACGGTCTACAGCCAGAGGCTGAAGGAAGCCTATCGCGATGTCCCCATTATTATTGGCGGCATTGAGGCCAGTTTGCGGCGCATTGCCCATTACGACTACTGGGGTGACAGGGTGAAACGATCGGTTTTGCTCGACAGCCGAGCCGACTTGCTGGTATTCGGCAATGCCGAACGCGCGATTGTCGATATTGCCCACCGCCTGGCGAATGGCGAGCCAGTCAGAGAAATAACGGACATTCGTGGTACCGCCTTTGTCACGCGTCATCCGCCCGCGGCTCGTACCCTGATCAACTCCACATCAGTCGATGCGCCCGGACGGATCGACGCGCATCCAAATCCCTACGAGGGCATGGAGCCAGAGCCGTGTGCAGAGGGTCAAAGTGACAAGAGCGGCGAGACCGACCCGACGCCAGTCCGCCTGATGGCCAGCTCTAAACAGGATACCCATGCGATTCGTCTGCCTTCAGCCGAGGCTGTGGCCGAGGATCCGGTGCTTTATGCACACGCCTCGCGGGTGTTTCACAAAGAGACCAATCCACACAATGCGCTGCCTCTCATTCAAGCGCACGGGGACCGCGAAGTCTGGCTGAACCCGCCTCCAATTCCATTGGAAACCGACGAACTAGACTGGGTATTCGAGCTGCCGTACCAGCGACTTCCTCATCCCAGCTACGGTGACGCAGAGGTTCCCGCCATGGAGATGATCCAACATTCCGTGAACATCATGCGGGGCTGCTTTGGTGGCTGCACCTTTTGCTCCATCACCGAGCACGAGGGACGCATTATTCAAAGTCGCTCCGAAGCGTCCGTGCTCCGAGAAGTGGAACGCATTCGCGATACCAGCCCCGCTTTTACCGGGGTGATCTCTGACCTCGGCGGCCCTACCGCCAATATGTGGCGCATTGCCTGCAAAGACAAAGAAACTGAAGCGGCCTGCAGAAAACTCAGCTGCGTGTACCCCGGCATCTGCAAAAACCTGAATACTGATCACACTCCTTTGATCAACCTTTATCGCAAAGCACGGCAGACCGAGGGCGTGAAAAAGGTGCTGATTGCCTCAGGACTCCGATACGACCTAGCGGTCGAAAGTCCAGAGTACGTACGTGAACTCGTGACCCATCATGTGGGTGGGTACCTGAAGATTGCGCCAGAACATACTGAATCTGGGCCGCTTTCCAAGATGATGAAGCCGGGCATGGGCAGCTATGACCGATTCGCCGAGATGTTCGAACGCTTCTCTCGTGAGGCAGGCAAGAAGCAGTACCTTATCCCCTATTTCATTGCCGCTCACCCCGGAACCACCGACGAGGACATGATGCACTTGGCGCTGTGGTTAAAACAGCATCGCTTTCGCGCTGATCAGGTGCAAACCTTCTATCCTTCCCCCATGGCAACAGCCACTGCGATGTACCACACAGGGATGAATCCTCTTCAGCGGGTAAAACGCGGCAGTCAAAAATTGAGCACTGTGAAAAAGCTGAGTCAGCGCCGCTTACACAAGGCGTTTCTGCGTTACCACGACCCCGATAACTGGCCGCTGCTCCGCAAAGCGTTGAAACAGATGGGCCGCCGGGATCTGATCGGCAACGGCGCCAAACACCTCATCCCCTCCCGACAACCTCCCAAGCGTCATCGTGTCGTCAAGCCTGGGGGTGGTAACTTCAGAACCCAACACACGGGGGAGCAGCGCGGCAAAGGCCGGCGCCGTTGAAGGATGGGGCTACGTCACCCCTCCAATGAAGCCGAGATCAACTCTCCTAGTTGGCGAAACTCTACACGCCGCGGCGTCTTCTTGCGCCACATCAGTCCGATCTGCCGCGTGATATTTGGCTGATCAAAAGGCTTCACAACCAGGGCGGTATTGCCGGCAATGCCGGCCTCGACAGCCATTTCCGGTAACAGCGTAACCCCGATACCGTTGGCCGCCATCTGGACAATGGTTGCCAAACTGGTGGCCTGGTAAGGCACGGTGATTTGAGAATCTCGCAGCTTGCAAGCCTCAAGCGCATGGTCACGAAGACAGTGCCCCTCTTCCAGAAGGAGCAACGACTCACCTTTCAAATCCGTGCTCCGCAGCGGCGCCCTGCCCGCGAGCGGGTGGTCTTTTGGACAGGCGAGCAGAAACTCATCCTCGAGTAGCGGCATGGTCTCGACCTGCTCAGCGGGAAACGGCAACGCAAGCAACAACACGTCGAGCTCACCGGCTAATAGCGCGTCAACCAGTGGCTGACTGAGATCCTCGCGGATGAACAGTTTGAACGAAGGGTGCTGAGAGCGAATTCTGCCCAGCAAGTTGGGTAGCAGGTAAGGCGCCACCGTCGGGATCACACCGAGGCGCAACCTACCCTGAAAAGGTACGCCTGCGCCGGCACACAGGCTCACCATGTCCTCCACATCAACCAGCAAGTCCCGCGCCCGGCCCACCACCTCTGAGCCCAGAGAAGTGAGGAAAACCTTGCGGTTGTTGCGCTCCACCAGACTAGCGCCAAGGGTTTCCTCGAGCTCAAGCACACCGGCACTGAGCGTGCTCTGGCTAACGTGGCAGGCGGTTGCAGCCTGGCCGAAGTGCTGGTGCTCCGCTACTGCACAGAGATAACGAAGCTGCTTCAAGGTCGGTTGACGCACAATCCCTCTCCTAACAGAGTGGCGATGCGGAACTGGGTGACCCCACGCGCAATCATCTTCGCCGATTGGTCGAAAGGTGGGTTTCCAGTCCCTCGTAGCCCTCCCTGATCAACCCGAATGATAATCGTTTTTTTCGATCGATTTTATTTATATTTCCAGTAAGCCAAAATTGCACAACCTCGGTATATTAGTGCGACGCTGATGGCAGTGACATTCTAGACTGCCTCCGTAATTCTTAAAGCAACACACAAGGAGTAAGTCATGGAACTGAAAGGCAGTGCTACCGAGCAAAACCTGAAGGACGCTTTCGCTGGTGAATCGCAAGCAAATCGACGCTACCTCTACTTCGCCTCAAAGGCAGATGTCGAGGGTTACAACGATGTGGCCGCGGTCTTCCGCTCCACAGCAGAAGGCGAAACAGGTCATGCCCACGGTCACCTGGAGTACTTAGAGGAAGTCGGCGATCCTGCTACCGGACTGCCGATGGGCGATACCAAAAAGAATCTCGAGGCATCAATTGCGGGGGAGACTCACGAGTACACCGACATGTACCCTGGTATGGCTAAGGCAGCGCGTGACGAAGGATTTGACGAAATCGCAGACTGGTTCGAAACGCTTGCTAAGGCTGAGCGCAGCCACGCAAACCGCTTCCAGAAAGCGCTGGACAACCTCGACGGTTAATCCGAGCTCTCGCTCAAGCACAATGAGGGGAGCAACTTTGCTCCCCTCATTTTTTCGGGCGT
Source organism: Congregibacter sp. (assembly GCA_013911345.1). The sequence continues at coordinate 6,940 of JACETJ010000002.1, read as the reverse complement.
ACGCCCACCTCCGCTTCACACCGATCGGTTCACCACTGGGTGGCAACGCCGACACGGAAAATTATTCAGCTATCAAGAGCACGACAGGTCATGAAAGAAGGCAGTATTGACGCACCCACTCGGCATCCACTGGATTGGCAGAGTGAGGATTTTTGGGACAAAGGCTCGCTCAACCATGAGCTGGAGCGGGTCTTTGATGTCTGTCATGGATGTCGCCGTTGCGTCAGCCTCTGCGACGCTTTTCCCACACTGTTTGATTTGATTGACGAGTCAGACACGATGGAAGTTGACGGCGTCGACAAAGCCGACTACGGCAAGGTCGCAGAACAGTGCTACCTCTGTGACTTGTGCTATCTGACAAAGTGCCCGTATGTGCCACCGCACGAGTTCAATGTGGACTTCCCCCATTTGATGCTGCGCGCCAAGGCACAGAAATTCAAAAACCAAGGCGCATCGCTGAGAGATCGCACCTTGACGAGTACGGACAGGCTACTGTCCACGACCTCCATCCCGCTGATTGATATCACAGTGAACGCCCTCAACAACACCGGCGTATTCAGAAAAGCTCTGTCAGCCAGCCTGGATATTCACCACGAGGCGCCACTGCCAAAACTACACCGCAAAACATTGCGCAAACGGGTCAAGCCCTTGCTTGAGCCTCAGGAGCCAAAACCAGTGGGCAATACCACTGGCAAAGTGGCGCTCTATGCCACCTGCTACGGCAACTACAATAGCCCTGAGGTCGGGGAAGATTTTGTCAAAGTGTTCCAACACAACGGCATTCACATCGATATCGTGCCGAAGGAGCAGTGCTGTGGGATGCCGAAGTTGGAGCTCGGAGATCTGGATAGTGTGGACGCATTGAAGCAGGCCAACATACCCGTTTTAGCCAAGCTGGTGGATGAGGGCTACGATCTCACAGCCCCCATCCCCTCCTGCGTGCTCATGTACAAACAGGAGCTGCCATTGATGTATCCCGATGATCCGGACGTCATCAAGGTGCAGAAGGCCTTCTACGACCCATTCGAGTACCTGTGGGCGCGACACAAAGGTGACGCGCTCAAGACCGAATTCACATCAGCGTTGGGCAGCGTGGCGTACCAGGTGGCTTGCCACCAGCGAGTGCAGAATATTGGCCTGAAAACCAGGGACGTGCTGAACCTGATCAACGACAGCGACGTTACTGCTTACGAGCGCTGCTCGGGTCATGACGGCACCTACGCCGTCAAAAAAGAAACCCGAGACAAATCGGTGAAGATTGCGCGACCCACCGTCCGCAAGGTCGATGAACAAGCGCCTGATCGTTTCATCAGCGACTGCCCTATGGCGGGAGAGCACATCGCCCATCTCTCAGAGAAGGTGGACAAAGCGGAGCACCCAATGACACTGCTGCGCGAGGCCTATGGGCTGTAATCCTCTAAACTGACCGAAATTTATTCAATACACATTCGAGGGAACGAACATGACACATCTAACCCGTGATGACTTGTGGAGCCTTGAGGAGTACGCCACCAAGCGCTCTGACTTTCGAGCTGAGGTAATGGCTCACAAGAAAAACCGACAGCTGGCGCTCGGCGAGCACGCTCGGCTTTATTTTGAAGATGCCACCACTATTCGCTACCAGATTCAGGAGATGCTCCGCATCGAGAGAGTCTTTGAAGCAGAGGGTATCGAAGAAGAGCTAAGCGCCTACAACCCGCTCATTCCCGATGGCCACAATTGGAAAGCCACTTTCATGATTGAAATTCCCGACCCTGCGCAACGCGCGGTGCGTCTAGGTGAGATGATTGGCATTGAAGACCGGATATGGCTCCAAGTGGGGGACCTCGATCGCATCGTGCCGATTGCCGATGAAGACCTTGATCGCACCACAGCAGACAAAACCGCTTCGGTGCACTTCCTTCGCTTTGAGGTGACGCCAGAGCAGATCAATGCGCTGAAAGACGGCGCCACTCTATATGCGGGCATTGACCATCCGAGCTATCCGATCGATCGCTACGAGGTTCCTGCCGTCATACGGGAGTCACTGACAGCCGACTTGGTACTAACGGAGCATTAAGAGCATGGCGAGCGGTGAGGCAGCACCCTACCGAGCCGGTGTCTAAAGCATGACACTGGTCGTTTTTGATCTAGATGGCACCTTGCTGAATAAGGGCTCAAAAATATCGACCTATACCGCCGACACGCTCGCCAAAATGCGGGCCCGCAATATCCCCTACACCGTCGCGACGGGGAGGACATTGCAGGCCGCCACTGCGCCAATCAAGGACCATTACTTCACGCTACCGTTGATTCTTAAAAACGGCGCAATCATTTGGTCACCAGAAGAGGCGCGATACAGTCACCACCATTTACTGACCCGTGAGGAGGTATGGCATGTGCTGGCTGCCTTTACCCTCAATGACCTGACGCCATTCGTTTTCTCGCTACAGCCCGGGCAGCGTCATGCCCTCTACCACGGGCCGCTGAAGAGCAAGAGCGAACACAAGCTGGCCGACCTGTTTGAAGCAGAACGACAGCTGCCACTAGCGCCCCTGACAGCGATGCCCAACGAAATCAGCGTCATTAACGTGTTCTCTCTGGGCAGCGCCGAAGCAGTCGAAAGAGTCAGCGCAAGCATCGCTGATGAGCCCCACCTCGTCGCGTACTCTGGCATTGCGATTCACGAACGTGAGATGGGCGAGCGTGCGACTAAAGAGCCGGCCCTGCACTGGATCGACATTCACCACAGCCTCGGTAGCAAAGGCAACGGGATCAACCATCTGCGAAAAGAGCTGGAGATTGACCACGTGATTGCTTTTGGTGACGGCGACAACGATTTGAGCATGTTTGAATGCGCCACCGAGTGCTACGCCCCAGCGAATGCTGACCCCGTGATTCTTAACGCCGCAGACGAAGTTATCGGGCATCACGACGAAGACGGCGTGGCACGTTTTCTCCGCCAGCGGTTTCAGCTCTAAACGCTAACCCGCCCGCCTAACCTGTATCAGGCTCACTCCAACAAGAATCATTGCCAGCGCAACCACGTGCTCCCAGCCCCAGGGTTCGGCTAAGAAGAACGTGCCGGCCGCGAAGGCAACAGCGGGAATCAGATAGTTGATGGTCGATAGAAAGCCCGGGCCTCTCTGCGTTACAACCACAAAATAGCACCAGGTAGCGACGCCCGTTGCCATCACGCCCAGCACCACCAACACACTTGCCGCCTCCACCGTTACAGCCAAACCGGGCCCCGCTAGCTGAGCCCAGAGCGCAGGCACCACCAACAACAGGCTGCCAATCACTAGCGTGCCCACGGACAGTGCCACTGGGTCCTGGGCCGGCAGGCGTTTTGCATAGACACCGTTGAAAGCGTAGCTGACCGTTGCCAGCAATGCAGCGGCCTGCCCCGGCCACTGACCGCTGGCACCTGCAGAGAGCAAATCGTCGCCCACCAACAGGCCAACGCCAGCAAATCCCACCACCACGCCGGCGAACCGTCGCCAGGTGAGCGGCTCGTGATCCAACAACCAATGGGCGAGGAGCAAAGTAGCGATAGGCATCAGGGCCATGAGTATGCCCACCTCGGCTGAGGGGACTGTCTGCTCCGCCCAGGCAATCAATGAGAACGGAATGATATTGCCTGTCAAACTTAACAGCGTGAGCCTAGGCCACCACTCTCGGCCCAGACTCCATCGCCGTCCACGCCATCGCCACACGCACCAGACGACCAGCGCGCCCATCCACAATCGGCACCAAACAATGAATAGCGGGTGAAAGGACTCCAGCGCCACTGCGATCAATGCGAACGCAAAACCCCATACGAGGACGAGATACCCAAGCAAAGCCCAGTGTTTAAACGTGTTTTCTGTCATAAAAATTCAGGTTTTACCGCCACGCCACCGCGCAATAGTGCCGCTAAAATATAGAGAAAGTTTTGCTAAGCTCGCGAGCTCGACTGAGTGTAAACCATGATACAGCGCGCACCCTGCCCAAAATCAGACCCGGATGCCTACGTGGCGTACGTCTCCCGCTATGGCATGCCTACCGCCCCCCAGGTCGCACTGGCGGCGGGGCTAGCACGCGCCTGGTTCAAGCCCAAGTTCGTTGGTATCGAAAACTTGCCAGATAAGCCGGCATTGTTTATCGGCAACCACGCCTTTATGGCCGTAGATGCTGCACTGTTTCATCTGTACCTGTATTACGACCACGGCCGCTATGTCAAAGCGCTCGGCGACAAGACGCTGTTTGCCAACACCCAATACGCGGCCATCGCCCACGCAATGGGAGGCGTGTCCGGTCAGGCACCCATCGTCGAACGACTGATGGCACGCGGCGACGACCTCCTTTTATATCCGGGCGGCGCCTATGAATCTGTTAAGCCCCCTGAGGCACGATATCAATTGCAATGGAAGCAGCGTTACGGGTTCGTCAGGCTAGCAGCCAAAGCGGGTTATACGGTGGTACCTGTCGCGTCGGTCGGGCCCGATGAGTACTACGACCATGCCATGTCGTCACAGGCGCTTTTCAATTCGGCACCCCTGAAAATGCTCATGAAAGCCGGCTTATTGCCGAAAGATCTTCGCTCTGATCTAGTACCGCCCGTCCCTGTGGGCATGCTGGGCGGACCTTTACCCAAACCTAAAACCACTTATTTCGCCATCGGGACGCCAATTGATCTCGAGCAATATGCAGGCCAGACACTGTCCGCACAAAAACTGACCGCCCTAAGACGGCAGTTCGCCAAGGCAATCGAAAAAGAGATCGAAGCCCTTTTGCTATTGAGAGAACAAGAGCGTCACCAAGACAGTTGGCTACGACGCGTGCTGTCGGCCTAATTGACATGACATTGACTCGGCGAATAAAAAGTACCTTGTGGGTCACGATGGGCTTGCTCACTGCCTGGGTACTACTCTCCGTTTTTTGGGCGCCCGCGCACATGATTTCGACTACGCCCTACCGGGTCAATGAGACACCCGCCAGCCGCGGCCTCGATTATCAGGACATAAAAATACCCAGCGACGGCCTGTTACTGGAAGGCTGGTGGATCCCCGCCTCAGAGCCGATCGCCGACCTGATTTTTGTGCACGGCGCTGGCTCCAATCGGATATCGCAGTACATCGGCTCACTGGATTTTTATCGAACGTTACACGAGCTGAACATATCGGTTGTGACGATGGACATCCGCAACCATGGCAACTCGCCGGTAACAGACGGGACGTTGCGAATGGGCCTCGCTGAATGGCCTGATGTGGTCGCTACTGCTCAATGGCTGGATCAACATCAGCCCAGTGCCCGGCCAAGAATTCTGCTGGGCGCTTCGATGGGCGGTAGCACGGTGATCCACGCGATGATGAATGGACTCAAAGCCGATGCGTTGGTCCTGCTGGATCCGCTACTCGACGTGCTGGACAGCATGATGGAAGGAGGCGAGATCGAAACTGGCCTTCCCGCGCCACTATTTGCTATCGCTGCACGAGCGGCGATATACCAGTATGGCCTGCCTCATGGTGGAACAAGCCCGTTGGCGATGGCCAAGACACTGGACTTACCCATACTGCTGATGCAGGACTGGGACGATCCGGTAACGCGCTCACCGTTCGCTAGCGAGCTCGCCAGCACCAACCCTCGGGTCACCCTAGCCCGGGTGCCCCCCATTTCGGTAGAAGAGGCCTGCCTCGATGGCAAAGAAGAATGGGGCACTCATGTCGCCGCGCACCCCTGCCGACCTGAATGGACCCGACAAACTATATTCGCCTTCGTCCAATCTGCGGTGGACCGCACGCCGACTTTCGAGCGCTAACGACGCTGCGAGCCTCCAACTGGCAGCCGCTGAGAGGTTAAACAGGCGAGCTTGAATGGCGTAGGCGCGCCGTCATCACTGTGACTTCACCCGTAGCTCATCACAGAACAGGCATCTGGCCGTCAGGGCGACACGTATAAAGGCAGAATCCATAGGAACACAGCCTTATGAAGCACCTTGTATTGACTCTGGCCGCACTGGCAACGCTCTATAGCCACGCCGTGTTCGCCTCTTGTCCGGATTTTCTCAACCACTCGATGCGAAAATTGGCGTCCACCGATACCGTTCAGTTCTGCGATGCCTATGAGGGCAAAGCACTATTGATCGTCAATACCGCCAGCTACTGTGGTTACACCTCGCAGTTTGAGAGCTTGGAACAGGTTCACCAAACATACGAAGACAAGGGCTTGGTCGTGCTGGGGTTCTCCAGCGACGATTTTTTTCAGGAAGATAATGACGAAGGAGACGCCGCGGAGGTCTGCTTTGAAAAATACGACGTGACCTTCCCGGTGATCGCCACATCAGCCGTTCGCGGCTCCGACGCGAACCCCGTCTTCCGCGGGCTGGGAGAGGCTGCAGGCTACCCGCGCTGGAACTTCAACAAGTATCTGGTCTCACCAGCTGGTGACGTTGTGCAACAATTTTCCAGTGGCGTGAAGCCCGATAGCGAAGAGATGCGTGCGGCAATTGAGGCGGCGCTTCCCTCGGCAAATAGCTGATCCGGGCAATGCCAGGACCCTGCGCGTGCTGTCATCGCAGGGTTCCACTCACTTTGCACCACCTGATCCCCAAGAAAGTCCATCGCAGGGCGCATTTCAAGCGGCACTTTAAAAAGGCCGAGCTTCAGCGAGGCATCCATGTCTGCCGACTATGTCACCATGGCATTCACCGCGAGTACGACGAAATGACCCTTGCTCGTCAATTCAGCACGCTGGGTGCGCTCATAGCTGATGAAACGCTGGCAAGACACTTCGAATGGGTCGCGAAACAGCGGGAACAATGAGCTAACCCCAGCGAAATCGGGATCATGAAGCCGCTTGAAGATGGCCGCGCACGCTCAGTTAGGCGACCCGCGATTAAGATAATCGACTACCGCCACAGTGGTGACGGCAACATCCTGACCACCGTCCAAAACCAGATCGGCGGTCTTCTCCGCCAAGG
>JACETJ010000019.1 GCA_013911345.1 Congregibacter sp. | reverse complement strand
GCCCTCCTCTTGATATTGGCGCTCACAGCAAAATGATCAAATAGTGGCGCAAACAGATTGGCAAACAGGATTGCCAGCATCATGCCTTCCGGGAACGCCGGGTTGACCACACGAATCAGCACACACATCACGCCGATCAAAATGCCGTAGAGCCAGCGGCCCCTATCGGTCATTGCGGACGAAACAGGGTCAGTCGCCATAAAGAAGGCGCCGAAGGCAAAACCGCCGACCACCATGTGCCAGTGCCATGGCATGGCAAATGCGGGATTGGAGGCTGACCCCACGCTATTGAGCAGCAACGCGAAGCCGATCATGCCGACGAAACATCCCGCCACCACGCGCCAAGACGCAATCCCCTGAAGAATCAGAAACAATCCACCGATCATGATCATCAGGGTCGAGGTCTCACCAATAGAACCCGGGATAGTGCCTACAAAGGCATCCCACCATGTGTAGGCTTCTGTCAGGCCCGCCATGCCCTCGGCCGCGACCACACCCAGAGGTGTAGCGCCGGAATAACCGTCTACTGCCGTCCAGACGGCGTCGCCAGAGATCTGCGCGGGATAAGCAAAGTACAAAAACGCCCTGCCGGTGAGCGCCGGGTTCAAGAAATTCTTGCCGGTACCACCAAACACTTCCTTACCGATAACCACACCAAAACTGATGCCCATGGCAGCCTGCCAAAGAGGTAAATCAGGCGGTAATGTCAGGGTGAAGAGGATCGAGGTGACGAAAAAGCCTTCGTTTACCTCGTGGCCGCGCCGCATCGCGAACAGCACTTCCCAAAAACCGCCAACGATAAAGGTCACCAGATACAGCGGCAGAAAATGCACCAGCCCGTAGAGCATGTTGTGCCAGATATTCGCGGCGTCGTGCCCGCCCAGTGCGGCCACGATGCCGCCCCGCCAGCCGTCTAGCGCGCCGCCAGAGAGGGCCAATACGTCGTTGGCCTGAAGGCCAATGTTGTACATGCCATAAAACATGGCCGGGAAGGTGGCAAACCATACCGTAATCATGATGCGCTTCAGATCAATGCCATCTCTCACGTGGGCATTGGAGCGGGTCACGCTGCCGGGAGAATAAAAAATCGTATCTACGGCCTCGTAGAGTGCATACCAACTTTCGAACCGTCCTCCTGGCTTGAAGTGCGGTTCAATGGCATCCAGCTGTTGTCGCAGTCCCATGGTTCAGCCTTCCTTCTCGATTCGCGTCAGGTTATCCCTGAGAATTCCGCCGTATTCATATTTGCCCGGGCACACATAGGTGCACAGCGCGAGGTCCTCTTCATCCAACTCCAGACAACCCAGGGCCTGCGCTGTCTCGGTGTCCCCTACCAGCAAGGCCCGCAATAGCTGGGTGGGCAAGATATCCAGTGGCATGACTTTCTCGTAAGCCCCCACCGGCACCATCGCGCGCTCCGACCCGTTGGTGTTAGTCGACATCGCTAAGGGCTTGCTGCCGAACCAGCTCGACAAATAAATCCCCATCACAGAGTGCTTGCGCAAACCCAGTGACAACCACCCCATAAACGCGCGATCGCGACCTTCCGGCAGCAAGGCCACCTGCTGGTGATACCGGCCCAAATAAGCGGTATCGCTCTGCACCGCTCTGCCACCCAGCACGGAACCGGATAACAGTCGGGCATCGTCTCCCTCACCCTCACCGGCAACCAATGCCTGCAAGTCAGCACCTACCCGGCTCAGCACCAGACGCGGGCGGCTCACCGAGGGGCCGGCCAGAGCAACGACACGCTCAACATAGAGCGCGCCATCCAAAAACAGTCGTCCCACCGCGATCACGTCCTGATATCCGATGGTCCAGGCTATGCGTTCTGCTGATGCGCCCATCAGAAAATGGACGTGCGTTCCCGCGAGCCCCGCGGGATGTGGCCCGGCAAAATCATGTCGAGAAATGCGCTCATGGGCCGCCTGGGGCATTTCAGCGCCGGGCGCCGCGCAGAGATACACCGGGCAATCAACCAAGTTAGCGAGCAGTGCCTGCCCGAGCTCAAAGGCTTCAGCCTGACGCGCAATCACCTGCTGCGGATCCGGCGCGTGGGGATGCGTATCGATCGCGGTAATAAACAGTCCGGCCGGGCTCGTCGCAGGGTCCGCAACGCGACCAAAGGGTCTCGCTCTCAGGGCAGTCCACTGCCCCGATTGAATCAACTGGTTCTTGATAGCCTCGGCAGGCAGCTCGCGCGCCGCTTCGGCGGCATATTGGTCAAACGAAGCGGCCTCGTCGCCATCGATTTCGACGACCACTGACTGGAACGCACGCTTTGCGCCGCGATTGATGGCGGATACGCGTCCACCGGCTGGCGAGGTGTAGCGGACTCCTTCGCACTTCTTGTCGCTGAACAGCAGGTCGCCCCGCTTGACGACATCCCCTACCTGCACGGCCATGGTGGGTTTCATGCCGTGGTAATCGGCACCCAACAAACCGGCCGCGCGAGTGGTCAGGGAAGAATCGAGTTCCCCAGACGGCGCACCGGCTAGAGGGATATCCAAACCACGCTTGATTTTTATCATGTTGCTGCTCATTTGCCTGTCCGCGTTTTCCGCCAAGCACACCTTCGCCCGCACCGGATGCCGAGGTATCTACTTCGGGGCGGCGCTGACACTCTCATACTCGGGGTAACCCCCCCAGACATGGTGCGCGTACTGCAGACCGGGGGCTTCTGTGGGCCGGGCCGTGAGGCTCTCGTCGGTCGCGCGTATTCTATTCGACTTGCCCCGCCAAGGCCAACCCGGGCGGGGTCTGTAAATCAGAGCGGATACGGGCCGTTCACGGGGTATGTCTGGTAGCGAATACCCCCCATTTGCTCCAGTACCCGATACACCTGACAGCTATAGCCGTACTCGTTGTCGTACCACAGATACAGCACCGCCTGATTGCCATTCACAATAGTCGCTTTGGCATCGAAGACGCAGGCGGCTCGGGAACCCACAAAGTCGCTGGACACCACCTCGGGTGAATTCGAGTAGTCGATTTGCTTCTTCATGCTGGAGTGCAGCGCCGTTTCACGCATGAACTCATTGAGCTCGTCTCGATTGGTTGGGCGATTCAGCGTCAAATTCAGGATCGCCATCGACACATTGGGGGTCGGCACCCGGATCGCGTTACCGGTGAGCTTCCCCTCGAGCTGAGGGAGCACTTTTGCAACGGCCTTGGCCGCACCCGTCTCGGTCAACACCATATTCAGCGCCGCACTGCGCCCACGCCGCTCCGCCTTGTGGTAGTTATCGATGAGGTTTTGATCGTTGGTGTAGGCATGCACCGTCTCAACATGCCCGGCACTGATCCCATACTCATCGTCCGCGGCCTTCAGCACCGGCACAATCGCATTAGTCGTACAAGAGGCTGCAGACAACATGGTGTCATCCGCCGCAATCTCGCCATCGTTGATTCCTGCAACAATATTTTTGATATCGCCCTTGCCCGGCGCGGTGAGGATGACCTTTGCCACCCCCTTGGCCTGCAGGTGTCGTGACAAACCGGCCTGATCACGCCAGACGCCCGTGTTGTCTATGACGATACAGCGGTTGATACCGTATTCGGTGTAATCAATTTCCTCGGGCGAGTCAGCGTAAATCACCTTGATCTCGTTGCCGTTGGCAACAAACGACTGACGCTCTTCATCCACCCGGATTGTTCCCTGAAAGACGCCATGGACCGAGTCGCGTCGCAAGAGGCTTGCGCGCTTGAGCAGATCATCCTCGGCATTGCCGCGTCGCACCACCACTGCGCGGAGTCGGAGGCTGTCTCCACCGTCAGTTTTGGCGATCAGAATACGCGCCATCAGCCGGCCAATTCGACCAAACCCATACAGCACCACGTCGACCGGCTCATCCACCGGCTTGTCAGTTGAACCCACCAGGTATTCGAGTTCCTGAGCGACATACTCCTCAACAGTCAGGCCCTCTCCCGCGCCCTTGTCGTAGTAAGCTACGGCGAGCCTTCCAATATCGAGATGGGACGGCCCAAGGTCCAGCTGGCTGACCGCATCTAATACCGGGGCTGTCTCAAACTCGGACAGCTCGTTGGCCTCCATCTGCCTGACCCAGCGATGGCTCTTCATGATGTCGAGAACAGACTGATTCACCAGTGACCGGCCGTAGATATAGCACTTCACGTTGCGCTCGCGGGACAGCTTGCCCACAACCGGAATCATGGCCTCGGCCAAAGCCTCCCGCTCTTTCCAATCGGAAAAATAATCATCGGGACGCGGGCGTTTTCTGTCTTCTGTCACGGGGGCTCCTGTTATCGTTAACGGGCTCTGAATGGCCCGGCCGCGATCATGCCGCTTTCCGGCAGTCTCCTGCGGCCCTATGGCCGGCGCGTATTATCAGAGGTGCACCTGCATCGAAGCAACCTCAACTGCACTTTTTCAGTGGTTACCGGCCAGTCTCGCCACTAAAATAGCGGGCCCAGCTGATGACTGACGCTATGTTTCGCCCTCTGATCAAGGACACGCCCTGGCCTGCTACCCCGGGGACCCGCACAGCTCTGGGCCCAGTACCCGGCGCAGCGAGCACCGCCGCCATTGCGGAACTGGCTTTGCGCAGTGAGGCAGACCGACTCATCGTAGTTTTGGTTGCCAGCTCTGCTGATGCCAATATTCTGGAGCGTGAGCTTCCTCTGTTTTTGCCAGAGCCCACTCCAGTCCTGACGCTTCCCGACTGGGAAACACTGCCCTACGATCATTTTTCTCCTCATCAAGACATCGTTTCGCAGCGGCTCCGCACGTTCTATGAGCTACCGAAGCTGCGCCGGGGCATTGTGATTCTGCCCATTACCACCGCCATGTTACGGACCCCCCCGCAGCACTATATCGAGGGCAACACACTCGATTTGAGTGTGGGGGACACCTTTGATGCTGACGGCTTCACCAAGAGCCTCGCGCGCAATGGCTATCGCTCCGTTGAGACTGTTTTCGAACATGGCGAGTTTGCAGTGCGAGGCGCACTGTTAGATGTATTCCCGATGGGGAGCGACGCACCCTATCGGATCGATCTCTTGGACGATGAGGTTGAAACCCTCCGAACCTTCGATCCTGAAAGCCAGCGCACCGTAGACCGTGTCGAGCAAATCAAATTGATGCCTGCCCGGGAGTTCCCTATGGGCGGCGATGCTACTCACAGGTTTCAGATGGCGTGGTTCGAGAGCTTCGATGGAGATGCCGATTTATGTCCGGCTTTTACCGAAATCAGTGCCGGCCGGGTGCCAGGCGGCGCAGAGTATTACCTGCCGCTTTTCTTTGAGCGATGCGGCTCGGTGTTTGACTACCTCCCGGACAATGCCGCGCTGGTGCTGCTGGGCGATCATCACGGCGCTGCCCAGCGTTATTGGTCTGAGATCACCAATCGCTTTGACGAGTACGGCATTGACCCCAGACGTCCTCTACTCCCCCCTCAGCGCGGCTTTATTCCGGTTGAAGATATCTATGCCGCGCTGGGCGACTACGCCGTTCTCGAACTCAAAACAGACGAACTGTCACCCACCCATGCGCGGACAACACTCAAACCAACACCGCAGCTGACAGACGCAGATGGCGCCGGCGCCTACCAAGAAAAGCTGGCGCGCTTCATAGAAGACCATCAGGGCCCCGTGCTGCTCTGCGCAGAGAGCCAGGGCCGCCGTGAACTGCTACTGGAAAATCTGGCCAAAGCAGGGCTTTATCCAGAGACCTGCGAAAACTGGCCATCGTTTGTCGGCAGCCGGGTCGATTTTGGGATCACGGTAGCACCGGTAGATCGTGGCCTCTACGCCGGCCCCGGACAGCCCACCTTGATCTGTGAAGCGCAACTGTTTGGGCAGCGCGTGGCTCAAAGACGCCGTCGCACAACCCGGGATGAAACCGATACCGACGCGATCATTCGGGATCTAACGGAGCTCAGACAAGGACTACCCGTGGTGCACATGGAGCATGGGGTCGGCCGCTACCTCGGGCTTCAGATACTGCACATCGACTCGGACCCGGCGGAGTTCCTGCTACTGGAGTATGCCGAGGGCAACAAGCTATATGTGCCCGTGGGCTCACTCCATTTGATTAGTCGGTACACCGCAGGTGATCCTGACACGGCGCCACTGCACAGACTGGGGAGCGAGCAATGGGAAAAAGCACGGCGCAAGGCACGCGAACGCGCCGCTGATGTGGCGGCTCAGCTGCTCGATGTCTACGCGAGACGCGAGGCCCGGGTTGGTCACGCACACGCGCTCGATGAAACCAAGTGGCAACGGTTCTGCGAAGGCTTTCCCTTCGAGGAGACGCCGGATCAGGCCGCCGCCATTGAGGCTGTGAAAACTGACATGTGCGCCCCCAAGGTGATGGACCGCCTCGTCTGCGGTGATGTGGGCTTTGGCAAAACCGAGGTCGCCATGCGCGCGGCGTTCATTGCGGCGCAGAATGGCCGCCAAAGTGCGATTCTGGTGCCCACCACCCTGCTAGCTAACCAGCACCACGCCAACTTCCGTGATCGGTTTGCGGACTGGCCCTATACCGTGGAGGTCGTCTCTCGCTTCCAATCGGCAAAAGATCTCGAGGGCATCATTACCCGGGTACAAAGCGGCGAGGTCGATATTCTGGTCGGCACCCACAAACTACTGCAGAGTGATTTCAAGTTTCATGATCTCGGCCTTTTGATCATTGACGAAGAACATCGCTTTGGCGTGAAGCAGAAGGAAGCGATCAAAGCGCTGCGCGCCGAGGTCGATATTCTGACCATGACCGCCACGCCCATTCCGCGCACCCTCAATATGGCGCTCGGCGGCCTGCGCGACCTCTCGATCATTGCAACACCACCCGCACGCAGACTGTCCATCAAGACCTTTATCCGCGAACACAGCATTGCGCTGGTGAAGGAAGCCGTATTGCGCGAGACACTGCGTGGAGGACAGGTGTTTTATCTCCACAACGAGGTCAAAACCATCGAAGAAACCGCGCGGAAACTCGGCGAACTTCTACCTGAACTGTCGATAGGCGTGGCTCACGGGCAGCTGCGTGAGCAATCCCTGGAAAAGGTCATGTCGGACTTTTATCACCAGCATCACCACATTCTGGTGTGCTCTACCATCATCGAAACCGGCATCGACATCCCCAACGCGAACACCATTATCATCGAGCGCGCTGATAAATTCGGTTTGGCTCAGCTACACCAGCTCCGCGGTCGCGTGGGTCGATCTCATCACCAAGCCTATGCCTATCTGCTCAGCCCACCGCGCTCTGTCATTACCTCCGACGCACAAAAACGCTTGGAAGCGATTGAGGCCGCCGGCGACCTTGGTGCGGGGTACCAGTTGGCATCACACGATATGGAAATTCGCGGCGCGGGAGAACTCCTGGGTGCCGAGCAATCCGGGCAGATCAATCAGGTCGGTTTTTCGCTCTATCTCAGCATGCTCGAGAGTGCCGTCGCAGCCCTGCGCAGAGGCGACATTCCGGATATCGACCAACCCCTGGATACGGGCACAGAGGTGAAACTCCACGTGCCAGCTCTGATCCCGGAAGATTATCTTCCGGATATCACAACCCGCTTGGTACTTTACAAGCGCATCGCGCAAGCCAACTCCCCAGAGCAGCTGCGCGACATTCAGGTGGAGATGATCGATCGCTTCGGCTTGCTGCCTGAGCCGATTAAAAATCTGTTCACCGCAGCACTGCTCAGGGTGCGAGCACAAGCGCTGGGCATCAGCGAAATCGATATCACAGATGAGGGTGGTAGTATCGAGTTCACCACCACAACAGTTGTGGAGCCTGCTGATATCGTGACGTTAATCCAATCTGATCCTCTCTGCTACAGCCTGTCGGGAAGCGGCAAGCTCAGGGTAAAGAAATCACTGCCCACCCTCGAAGCGAGAGCAGAATTTGTGGAAAACCTGATCTCGCCATGGCTGGAAGCGGCATGATGGATCGCCCGCCTCACTCAACCTCCATACTGCTCGCACTTCTGTGGCTGCTGAGCGCACCACTGCATGCAGCGCCACTACCCGGGGGGTTTGCGCACTCCGGCTGGTACCAGTTTGAAGTCATTGTCATGATCGACACCCGATCAGAGACACTTGAAAGCGAAACTTGGCCGCTACTGCCCACCGTGGGCTACCCAGCCCGCTGGCGCTGGCTCCAGAGTGAAGCGGCGCAAGAAGTGCTGGTCGAGGCACACCCTGGGGCGACGGTGACCAGTAGCCCCTCTGGCCATATCGCCGTGCGCTTGCCCACACTGCCAGCACCGCGGTGGCAACCGGCACCGTCGACCCTGACCGAAGGCGACATGAGCGTCATCGATGAGTTGATCGCAGTCAGCGAGGGCTCCGATACGTTTTCACTCTACTACTCCCCGAACGATACGGATCTGGACGCGACCGAAAACGCCGTACAGCAGCCGCCCCGGCCCATGTTGCCCTTCGAAGAAATTGCGCCGGCTCCAGAGGAAACCTCTCCACTGCTCGCCCTAGATTCACTCGGCGTGGCGATGCCCGACAACTCAGTCGCCGACACTGCGATCAACATCCCTTTTGCGCCCGCTGTAGAGGCAGTCTCACTGACACCCGTGACCGTTGCGGCGAAACCGATCCCCACACCTGCCTCGTTTGTGCAACTCCCGCTGGATCAGCTGGCAGCGGGACTGGCTCGCTACCAAAGAAGCAGCGAGGATGAAATGGTCGCCTCTGTGTCGTGGCTGCAAGGTCCGTCGAGCGACACGCTGCCAATACTGCTCGAGGCAGATAGCGACAACGGCTATCCGGCGTTACAGGGCTTTATTCAACTCATACCCCGAGAAGGCAGCTGGCGGATGGGTCTCAACTTCTGGGCCAACACTGCGGGCCATTACCTACCCGACATTTTCGAAATGCCCGATCCACCGACGTCACCCCAGCGCATCACGATTGTGCAGCCTGCGCGAGCCGAGATCACCCAACACCCCGAAGGACAGCCATCAACACTTGCGCAAGCAAGGGGCGAAGACGCCGCGAAGGCGGTGTCATGGTTATGGAACGCCTCTGGCGATGAACGTGCAACTTCCGATCAGGCACAAGCCAACACGCCCGTCGAAGATCTACCCGCAGCGCCAGTAAAGCCTGACTGGCCGTGGCGCCACCTGATTCACGTCGCCGATACTATTCCGCTTACTGAGAATCGGCTGCGTTACTACGACCACCCCGTCATCAAGGTCTTGGCGATCTGGCGGGAGTTGAGCTGGTACGAGCTGTTTATCGAAGGCAAAGCCCTGATGGACGAGCCGAGCGCAGACCTGCCATTGATGGCACATAACGCCGACCCTTCCGAGACAAACCAAGCATTCAGCAAATAGTTACTGGCCCGACGGCGGGCTGGGCTCCGGCGGATTCAGCAGCACGGTCCGCGTCGGGAATGCCACCTCAGCACCGTGCCCCTCGATGATCTTCAGTATCGAGATCAGAACGTCTTGCTTGACCTCATGATAGGTCGCCCAGTCCGTTGTGCGAGTAAAGCAATAGATGAAGAAGTCCAGCGAGGAGGCGCCAAAGGCAACAAAATTGACCATCAGCGTCTTGCCCTTATCGATATCGTCGTGCTGCTGCAGTAACGCCTTCACTTCCGCAACGATCTGCTCCATCACGGCAGCATCGTCGTAGCGAACACCAATCGTCTCGTAGATACGGCGATTTGACATGCGCGAGGGATTCTCGATCGCAACCGTGGAGAACACCGAATTCGGCACGTACAGCGGACGTTGATCGAAGGTGCGAATGCGCGTCATGCGCCAGCCGACATCCTCTACCGTGCCCTCGATTTCCCTGTCGGGCGACCGAATCCAGTCGCCCACAGCAAAGGGCCGGTCCAAAAAGATGCTCAGCCCGCCCAAAAAGTTTGCCAACATGTCCCGGGCGGCAAAACCCACAGCGATACCGCCTACGCCACCAAAAGCTAACAACCCGGATACCGAGACCCCGATCGACTGCAGGATCATGATCCCTGCGATGACCCAAAGCACAATGCGACTCAGTCTGGCTACCGCGCTAATGGTGGCGCGATCACTCGATTCCAGCGCACCACGATGCTCCCCCAGCAACTCTTCCTCAATACCCCCACTGAGCCGATGCGCCAACCAACCAAACAACACCAGAATTGCCGTATCCGACAGATCGAGCAGACCTTCTCGAATCCCATCGAGTGCGGAGAAAAGACTCAGGGATAGCAGCAAAAGGACGACCCACATCACCCACTGAATGGGCGGAAAAATGGCGTAGAGCACCACATCGTCCCAACGGGTCTCTGTGCGGTCCGCGGCTGTCGTGAGCCTGCGCACCACGCGGTAAATCGCGTAATGCCCTGCGGCACCAAAAGCCATCAGCACGGCGAAGACAACAATGCCCAGTGGGACATGGAGCAACGCCGCCAGAGGCGCTAAAAGTTCCTGTAAAAACAACATCGCTAGCGGTCCTGCTGGGTGAGCTCCCTATCCTACCCCACCGCCAACTGCCCCGCGAGAAGGCTGTACAAATTCACAGCCTGTATATATTATCAGCCAAACTGACTGGGAGATTTGCCATGAAGCTCACCGCACGGCAAGAACAGGTACTAAACGTCATCAGAGACTACGTCGCCGATACCGGATACCCGCCCACCCGGGCAGATATCGCTCGGGAACTGGGTTTCAAATCAGCCAATGCGGCTGAAGAGCATTTGCGCGCACTTGCCCGAAAAGGTGCGATCGAGATGATTGCTGGCGCGTCTCGAGGCATTCGCCTCACAGAGAGCTCCGGGCTGCCCATTGTGGGACGCGTTGCGGCGGGGTCGCCGGTGCTGGCCACAGAGCACATCGAAGACTATTGCGAGCTCTCACCTGGTTTTTTCTCGCCACGAGCCGATTACCTGCTGCGAGTCACGGGAGACAGCATGAGAGATATTGGAATCTTAGATGGCGATTTGCTGGCAGTTCACAGTACGCCAACGGCGCAGAACGGTCAGGTCGTTGTGGCACGCATAGAGGACGAGGTAACGGTCAAGCGACTTCAGCGCTCCGGACAACACACGCTTAAGCTACTGCCGGAAAATGACGACTTTGACCCGATCGTGGTGGACTTGCGCAACACTGAGTGCGCCATCGAAGGCATCAGCGTAGGCATTATTCGTCAGCAAGGTTAGTGTCCCCCTGCCACGCGCGCAGGCCGAGGTTTACAATTTTTGAGGGAGGGAGAGCTAACCGAGGCGTCCCGCTAGGGCCCCTGAAACGGGAGACGGGACCGATTGCCCCGCTGTATCGGCGCGCTACCGGCTTAGTGCAGCGTGCGAGTCTCTGGCATTTCCGCGGTTTCGACTTCTATGTTGTTGACCTCAGCCAACTGAGCCGCCGCTTCAATACCAGCCTGAATCATGGCTTTGGCGATTTCCAGGTTGTTGCCCATGAGGTACTCATTGGCCTCATCAGAAAACTGGATGCTCACCAGCGGCTCGGAGTCACCCTCGACGCGTTGCAGCACCACTTCACCATCACCTAGATCCACGATTTCAAGTAAGGATGTAGACACTCAGGAACCTCTCTTGTCCGAAGAGTCACCGGAACAACGGACCTCCGATGATGCTCCACGGTAACACTCTGAGCAGCCATCTGCCACTCGATCACCACCCGATGGAGGTTCAGGACTCATCAACGGCGTCAGCGATCATCTCTGCCAGCCCGGCTAACTGCTGTGCCCAGCTTTCGAATTGCTCCAGGTTGACCCCCGTCTCAACGGCGAGGCTATCGGAGCGGCGGACCACAGGGCGATCTGAGATGGGCGCCTTCAGCGCCGCGATCCAACCGCTCTGCTCCAACTGCGCGCAAGCTTCGATCTCAGCAGGACGAACCAGGCCTTGGGGCAGCGGTGGCAAATCGCTCACCGAGCAGGGTGGGCTATCCGGGACCTGCCTGATCCGGCAGGCGGCGAGTAGCAGCCAACCGTAGCCATCGAGCAACTTGCTCTGCACCGGGCTGGCATAGGCCTGACTTACCTGATTTTCCGGGACACTCCCTCGCTCCAGCTCAGCTCGCCACCCCGACAACAAAATACTCGCGTGATACAGGCTTTGATTGGCGTAAGCCAGAGGATGACTCAATCGGCTTCCTCATCGGCGGGCTTGGCTTTGGCCTTTGCTTTAGCCTTTGCCTTTGCCTTAGCTTTGGGCTTGGCTTTCTTCTTCGCCTTGGGCTTTTTTGCAGTGCCCTCCTCAACCCACTTTCCGTCGCTGAACATCGCGCGCCAACCGCTGGGCTTGCCGTCACGCTCCGACATCACATACTGCTCTTTAGTCTTTCGGCTGTAGCGAATCTGACTGCGGTTACCTTGGTCATCTACACGGGGGGCATCAAACAGATAGTGATGCTTGGGATCGATCTCGGCCTGATGCGGGAGTAACTCGTCAACAAAGGGTGGTCGGGTCTCGCGGTGCTTGGGGAACTGGCTCGCCGCAAGGAAGATGCCGGACGCACCGTCTCGCAATACGTAATGGTCCTCGACCTTCACACACTGTAGCTCCGGCATGGGCACCGGATCCATCTTGGGCGGCGCGGCCTCGCCACTCCTCAGCAGCTTTCGGGTATTGGTGCACTCCGAATTGGTGCAGCCGAAGTACTTACCAAAGCGCCCGGTCTTAAGTTGCATGTCGGAGCCACATTTATCGCATTCGATTAACGGGCCGTCGTAACCTTTAATCCGGAACTGTCCCTGCTCAACCTCATAGCCGTCGCAATCAGGATTGTTGCCACAGACATGGAGCTTCCGAGATTCATCGATCAAGTAGCTGTCCATCGCGGTGTTACATTTGCCACAGCGTCGCTTAGTGAGCAGTAAACGTGACTCGGCCTCGTCGTCAGCATCGACGCTGATCGCCTCGTCACCCGGGATCAGATTCACCGTGCTTTTGCAGCGCTCCTTGGGCGGCAAGCTGTAGCCCGAGCAGCCCATGAAGACGCCGGTGCTGGCGGTGCGGATCTGCATCGGTCGACCACAAGTATCACAGGGAATACCGGTCGGCGTGGGGTCGTTGGGCTGCATACCATCGGGCCCATCATTGGCCGCCTGCGACAACTTGCCGCTGAAGTCTGCATAAAATTCATTGAGCAAGTCGGTCCAGGACAGCGCGCCCTGCGCGACTTCATCGAGCCGCTCCTCCATGGTCGCGGTGAACCCATAGTCAAGCAGATCACTGAAACTGTCCTGCAGACGCTCGGTTACGATGTCGCCCATTTTTTCTGCGTAGAACCGACGGTTCTCGAGCTTCACGTAACCTCGATCCTGGATGGTGGAAATGATGGCAGCGTACGTCGAGGGACGGCCAATACCGCGCTTCTCCAGCTCGCGCACCAAACTGGCCTCACCGTAACGCGCGGGCGGCTTAGTGAAGTGCTGCTTGGGATCAAACTCTGTCACGGTCAAACCATCGCCCACCGCAAGCGCCGGTAGCACCGCATCGTCCCCCTTGCGGGCGGCGGGCGGTTGGACCCGGGTAAAGCCGTCGAACTCGATGACCCTACCCTTGGCAGTGAGCCGGCAGTCGGCGGCTGTTACCACCAAAGTGGTCGAGAGGTAGCGCGCAGGCGTCATCTGGCAGGCCACAAACTGACGCCAGATCAGGTCATAAAGGCGCTCTGCATCGGGGTCCATCCCGGACAGTAGGCTACTGCGCAACCGGACATCCGACGGGCGGATCGCCTCGTGCGCTTCCTGAGCACCGTCGCGCGAGCCGTAGCGAATAGGCTCGGCCGGCAAATATTCCACGGAGAAATCTTTCTGAATCAAGCTGCGGCAAGCGCTCACCGCCTCATTACTGAGATTGGTGGAATCGGTCCGCATGTAGGTGATGTAGCCCGCCTCATAGAGACGCTGCGCAAGCGTCATGGTCTTCTTCACGCTGAATCCCATGCGCGTGCTCGCCGCCTGTTGCAGCGTTGATGTAATAAATGGTGCGGATGGCTTGGAGCTGGTTTTGCGGGACTCGAGATCCGTGACGCTAAAGCTGGCGTCACGCATGGCATCGACCGCAGCCTCTGCCTCAGCCTGATTTTTGGGCTCAAACTTCTCGCCACCCCGATGGGTGACCATGAACCTGACCGGCTCAATGTCACCGGCTGTCAGCAGCGCGTGAACTTCCCAGTACTCTTCGGGTACGAACGCGCGGATTTCCCGCTCCCGCTCCACGATAAGACGCACCGCGACGGATTGAACCCGGCCCGCAGACAGCCCACGAGCCACTTTGGCCCACAGCAGTGGACTGACCTCAAAACCGACCACCCGATCGAGAAAGCGACGCGCCTGTTGGGCGTGCACGCGCGCGACATCCAATACCCCCGGCTCCTTAAAGGC
>JACETJ010000018.1 GCA_013911345.1 Congregibacter sp. | reverse complement strand
AGTGGCGCGACGCGTCTATTGGGAGCGAAATTGCGTCAACACTGTGGTTCACCAGCCGGGTGGTGCTCACCCGTCGTCAAGCGATCCGCTCTACGGTTTTGATATCCCTCACTTCAAGGCTTACGGCCAGCACATGGGTGAGGGGGGCTACGACGCGTGGGCTGACGCATTTTTAGGAGCCGACGAGGCCGCCTACCAGCAATCGGTGGGAGGGCTTGATGCGATCCAGTCGCTGCCACTTCCGGTTTACTGAGGACCGATGATGACGTTTTCTCTAGCGGAGTTGATGGTCGCTGCCGGCAGTCGGGTATTCGACAACGACGGTGAGGTGTTGGCGACAGGGATCGGACTGCTGCCGAGACTGGCCGCTAGTGTCGCGATGCGCTCCGGTAATCCCGAGCTCTTGATGACGGACAGTCAGTCCTTTGTGTTGTCTTCGCCCAATGCGGTTAGCGGCTCGAAAACTCATGCCGGTCAGGCTAACGAGAATTGGATGGGTTTCTCCCGGGTCTTCGACAATGTTTGGAGCGGCGCGCGACACGCCTTGGTTGGCCCCAGCCAAATTGACCGTTTCGGGCAGAGCAATATTTCTGCCCTCGGTGGCAGTTATGATGCACCGAAAGTGCAGTTGCTGGGCGTGCGGGGTTTTCCCGGCAATTCGATTTGCCACGCCAATTCTTTTTTTGTGCCCAAGCATTCTCGTCGTGTGTTTGTAGAGGGAGAGTGCGACGTGGTCTGCTCAATCGGCTACAACGTGGATCGTCTACCTAGGGGCTACGAGTTAAGTGATATTGATATCCGGCAGGTGATCACAGACCTCTGTGTGATGGATTTCCAGGGCCCGCATTTTCAGCCGCGGGTCACGTCATTACATCCAGGCGTGACTCTTGAGGAGGTGCGGGACAATACGGGCTTTGAGTTGGCGGTGATGGACGGGCTCTCTGAGACATCCGCTCCGACGGCGGCACAGTTGAGCTTGATGGCTGAGTTAGACCCAGAGAACCAGCGCGCAAAACAACTGAAAGACAATCCGCCCGGGATCAGAGCAGTCTCGGCTGATTCAGAACAGAAGGAGTCATGACTGTGACTGAGGAAACCGCTACGGAAGAGCAAGACATTGTGTTGTACGAGGCCCGGGAAGGCGTCGCGTGGATAACGATGAACCGACCCCAGTACCACAATGCCCAAAACGGCAAGATGACCTACCTGCTCGATGACGCGTTTAAGGCCGCTGTGGCCGACGATGAAGTCAAAGTGATAGTTCTGCGCGGCGAGGGTAAGCATTTTTCCGCCGGTCATGATATCGGCACTCCCGGCCGGGATGTGCACTTGAGTCAGGATCGCGTAACCATGTGGTATGACCACGCCGACAAGGAGGGCGGGGAGTTCTTGTACGTCAGAGAAGCCGAGGCTTATCTCGGCATGTGTCGCCGGTGGCGTGAAATCCCCAAGCCGACTATCGCTGCGGTACAGGGTGCGTGTATCGCCGGCGGGCTCATGTTGGCATGGGTCTGTGACTTGATCGTAGCGACGGACGATGCCTATTTCTCCGATCCTGTTGTGCGCATGGGTATCCCCGGTGTTGAGTATTTCGCCCACCCCTACGAGCTGAATCCACGCATTGCGAAGGAATTCCTCTTCACCGGCAACAAGATGGGCGCCGAGCGGGCTTATCAGATGGGAATGGTGAATCAGGTCAGCACCCGTGACACTCTGATGTCGGATGTCGAGGCGCTCGCCATGAAAATCGCAGCGATGCCGAGGTTGGGATTGGCGCTGACCAAGCAGGCCATTAACAATGTCGAGGAGTTGCAGGGTAAGCGGTCTGCCATGGAAGCAGCCTTTGCCTGGCATCACTTCACCCATGTGCATAACGACCTGACCACGGGCAATAAACTCGGTGGGATGGATGCGAAGTCCATGGCCAAAGCCAATAAGGAAGATGGCTGATCCATGGATCTGAACTACACCACGGATCAGGAGGCGTTTCGCGCCGAGGTGCGCGAATGGTTGGCCGAGAACGTGCCTGCCAAGCCGTTGGCGTCCTTTGATACCGAAGCGGGTTTTGCCGCTCATCGAGAGTGGGAGCGAACCTTGGCGGCCGGTAACTGGGGGATGGTGACTTGGCCCGAGGCCTTTGGGGGTCGAGGCTGTGATCTCATTCAGTGGCTGATCTTCGAGGAAGAGTATTACCGGGCGGGGGCACCGGGCCGGGTCAACCAGAACGGCATCTTCCTGTTGGGTCCGACGTTGATGGAGTACGGATCCGAGGAACAGAAAGCTCGATTTTTGCCGGCTATGGCCTCTGGGGAAGAGATCTGGGCTCAGGGGTGGTCCGAGCCTAACGCGGGCTCAGACATGGCGGCGATACGTTGTCGCGCTGACCGTGATGGCGATACATACGTGATTAACGGCCAAAAGATCTGGTCCACTCGCGCCGTTTACGCTGACTGGGTGTTTGGGCTGTTCCGCACGGACCCGGACTCGGAACGACATCATGGCTTGTCAAAAATTCTCGTCCCGCTGAATGCCCAGGGGGTGACTGTTCGACCGATTGAGCAGCTCAACGGATTGCCGGGCTTCGCGGAGATCTTCTTTGATGATGTGCGAGTGCCTGCCTTTAATTTACTGGGTGAAGAAGGCGCCGGATGGCAAATCGCCATGGCCACGGCGGGTTTTGAGCGGGGACTGATGCTAAGGAGCCCGGCACGATTTCAGCAGGCCACCCGCCGATTAGTCGGTCTCTACCGAGAGCACAGCGCGGATATCCTCGACCCATCGGTGGAGGATGATGTCGTGCGTTGTTATATGGACGCGGAGGCCTACGCACTGTCGACCTATCAGACGGCATCCCGCCTCGTGAAGGGCGGCACCATTGGCCCAGAGGCGAGCTGCAACAAGATTTTCTGGTCTGAGTTGGACCTGCGCATTCATGACACGGCAATGCGGATTCTAGGCCCTCGGGGAGAGATTGAACCCGAGACGCCGGCTCTAGTAGACGAATTGAGCACCTGGCTTGATGGCTTTCTGTTTGCGCAGTCGGGCCCAATTTATGCCGGTACCAACGAGATTCAACGCAACATCATTGCCGAGCGAGTGCTCGGCATGCCCAGGCGCTAGGGGGCTGTTATGGACTTTACCTTTAGTGCCGAGCAACTCGAGTTTCGAGACACGCTGAGTAGCCTATTGCAGGCTGGAGTCACGAGTGAGCGAATTCGTGCTCGCTGGGAGAGCGAATCGGGCAAAGACGCCGCGCTGGAGCAGCAGCTATTGGAAATGGGGGTCTATAGCCTGTTATTTCCCGAGTCGCTGGGTGGCCTTGATATGAATACGATTGACGCCGTCTTGCTCGCAGAAGCCTGCGGCAAGGCAGCGTTGCCGGAGCCGCTCGCTGAGACGATGATGGTGGCCTCACCGTTGCTGGTCGATGTGCTGGATAGAGGTTTGGGCAACGGCGCGATCCAGTCAATCATTGATCAGGTGATGGACGGCAAGACCCATGTGGCGGTGGCACACCCCATCAATCCTCATTTGAATTTTGCGGCCAGCGCGGACTGGGTGTTAGCCGCTTCCGGCGACGCGCTCTATCTGTTGCCCCGCGACGAGATCACGATCACAGCGTTGAAAAGTGTGGATCCAAGTCGGCGGGTGGCGGAGATTGAATTCGATGCATCGTCCGAGCACTGCCTTGCTGAGGGTGAAGTGGGGGCAGCCCTTCTGCGCGCAACTCTGAACCGCGGCGGTTTGGCCTCGGCCGCGCAGCTACTGGGGTTGAGCGCCCGGCTGGTGGAGCAGAGCGTGCAGTACACCCAGGATCGCAGTCAGTTCGGGAGGCCGGTGGGGGCCAATCAAGCGGTCAAACATTTGCTTGCCGATGTCGCCGTACAGCTGGAATACGCCCGCCCGGTTATCGCTCGAGCGGCCTATACAGTAGGCGTGTCACCTGAGAGGGCGGACTTTGCGGTCTCCCATGCCAAGCTTGCTGCGACCCGGGTTGCCTCTCTGGCTGCGCGACAGGCAATACAGGCTCATGGCGCGATGGGTTACACCTGGGAGTGTGATGTGCACATTGCTGCCAAGCGAATCTGGGCCCTTTCCAGCGAGTGGGGCGATGAGGGTTTTCACAAGAATCGTATCCACCAGTGGCTACTGCAGCCCAATGCGCTACTGGGTCCCGAGTTCACCTTCGGGCGCCGGTCTCTGGTCGCTGGGTAAGTAAGGTGAGCGCTGAAGAATCTATGTTGGACTGCCCTCTTATCAAGATCTGAGGCGGTTGTGATGGAATGGCGGCAGAGGAGAGCACGATGACGCAACGAGCAGAGGCTTTTATCGTAGATGCACTGCGGACGCCGACAGGGCGACGCCGTGGCAGTCTCGCGCAGGTGCATGGTGCTGACCTCGGGGCTGGCGTGTTAAAGGCTTTGGTGGCGCGCCATGATATTCCTGAGGACGACTACGACGATGTGATCTTTGGTTGCGTCGATACCGTGGGGCCTCTGGCGGGGGACATTGCGCGCACCTGTTGGTTGGCGGCGGGCCTATCTGATGCGGTCCCGGGCACGACGATTGACCGGCAGTGCGGTTCTTCTCAGCAGGCGGTGCACTTTGCGGCCCAGGCTGTCATGTCAGGCACGATGGATGTCGTGGTCGCAGGTGGCGTGCAGACGATGAGTAGCATCCCGATCTCTTCAGCCATGTTAGCCGGGCAGCCGTTGGGGTTTGATGACCCCTTCACCGGCAGCACTGGCTGGCGCGAGCGCTATGGCGACGGTTTGGTCACCCAGTTCCGCTCCGCACAAATGATTGCTGATAAATGGAAGCTGAGTCGCGACAACATGGAAGCTTTCGCGCTCGAGTCCCATCTTAGAGCGCGTGCGGCGACGGAGGGCGGCGTATTTGAGCGCGAGATCCTTCCCGTAAATGATTTGCGCGTTGACGAGACGATCCGCGACACCACCCTAGAGGCGATGGCTGAGCTCGAGCCCCTCGCACCAGGCGGGACGATTACCGCTGCAGTTTCGAGTCAGACCGGCGATGGCGCCTCGGCGGTGCTGGTTGTCTCCGAGGCGGCCGTGAAACGATATGGACTGACACCGCGTGCCCGAATTGTGCACATGGAAGTGAGAGGGGATGACCCTATCTGGATGCTGACTGCGCCGATCCCCGCCACTCAAAGGGCGATGCAGCGATCGGGGCTAAATTTACAGGACATCGATTTGGTCGAGATCAATGAAGCGTTCGCGTCGGTCCCCATGGCGTGGTTGGCGGAGACTGGTTATCCCCATGAGCAGACCAACGTAAACGGTGGTGCCATTGCGTTAGCTCATCCGCTGGGTGCCACGGGCACTAAGCTCATGACGACGCTGCTTCATGAAATGGAGCGCAGAGGCGCCCGATACGGTCTTCAGACCATGTGCGAGGGTGGCGGTCAGGCCAACGTGACCATTTTGGAGAGAGTGTAGGAGGCTCGGCTATGGCATCGATATGTGCAGGCCGAGTGGCCATTGTGACCGGTGCAGGGGGAGGCCTAGGTGCTGCCCATGCGCGATCGCTTGCGGCGGCGGGAGCCAAGGTATTGGTTAACGATATTGATACTGCGGCGGCGGCGGCCGTAGTGGCTGAAATTGAGGCTGCGGGGGGCGAGGCGCGAGTCAATCAGTCTGACATCACGGATTACCAGAGCGCGGGTGAGGCCGTAGAGCAGGCTCTGTCCACATTCGGTGATCTGCACTGCGTGATCAACAACGCGGGTAACAACCGTGACCGCATGTTTGCCTCGCTCAGCGAGGCTGACTGGGATGCCGTGATGGCGGTGCACCTCAAAGGTCATTTCTGTATCAGTTCTCACGCGGTTCAATACTGGCGCCATCAGGTGAAGGCCGGCTATACCGTGAGTGCCCGTATCATCAACACAACCTCTGGAGCAGGACTTCAGGGCTCTATCGGTCAATCCAACTATGCTGCCGCCAAGGCTGGTATTGCCGCACTAACCATTAATCAGGGCGCCGAACTTGGTCGTTACGGGATTACTGCCAACGCCATTTGTCCGGTTGCTCGAACGGGGATGACCACTGCAGTCCCTGAGATGGCCGCGCGCATGGCGTCTCCGCAAGATGGCGGTTTCGACCACTTTGCGCCCGAAAATGTATCGTCAGTGGTGGTCTGGCTGTGCTCGGAAGCCAGCGACCACGTGACAGGCAAAATTATTGAAGCCGAAGGTGGGCGAATTGCGCTGGCGGATGGTTGGCGTAGCACGGAGGGAGTTGAACAGAACGCGCGTTGGGAACCCAAAGAAGTGGGTGAGGTGATGACCCGACTGCTTGAACAGGAGCACCCACCACAAAAAGTGTGGGGTACCTGATGCAGCCGGCCCTGCATGGCAGGAGTGCGCGGTGAAGTTTCGTTTCACCGAGGAGCAACGCATGCTTCAGGAGAGCGCTGAGCGTTTCCTGCAGGAGCATTCGTCCCCTGCAGTTGCGCGCGCCGCTGCCACGCTACCCGCAGGTCTCGATCTGCCTTTATGGCGACAGGTGACGAGCACGCTGGGCTGGCAAGCCGTCGTAGTGTCTGAAGATCAGGATGGTTTGGGTCTGGGTATGGTCGAGTTGGCGGTACTACTGGAGCAGCTGGGTGCTCGCTTGTCACCCATCCCGCTATTAGCCTCCGCAATGTCGGCATTGGCCCTCAGGGAGGCGCCTGAATCTGCGGCGCGGGATGGTCTGCTGCAATCGATCGCGTCCGGCGAGATCGTTTCACTGGCCCATACCGACGCCCGACCACACTGGGATGATCGAGGTGTGGACGTGAGCGCTACGGAAGCTGACGGCAGATGGCGCCTGAATGGCTCGGCCCGTTTTGTCAGTGGCGGTGCGGCGGCAGCGCAGTTACTGGTCGTCGCCCGGCTGGACAATAGCGTCGGCTTGTTCGCGGTGCCCGTGGATCACGCTGGCGTGGCGGTCCAACATCAAGTGACACTCGACCAGACCCGTTCGATGGCCAACGTGACGTTGAGTGATGTGACGGTGGAAAGTCAGGCGGCACTTGCCCTCGATTGGCAACGAGGCCTTAGCACGACTTTAGAGCTGGCGAGAATAGGAGTGGCAGCCGAACAGGTGGGCTGTGCGCAACAGGCGCTCGATATGACACTCGACTACATCGCTGAGCGGGTCCAGTTCGGTCGCACCATCGCGTCATTTCAGGCAGTGAAGCACAAGGCCGCGGATATGATGCTGAGAGTGGAATCGGCACGCTCTTTGAT
The DNA here is from genome assembly GCA_013911345.1 of Congregibacter sp. The sequence goes on along the minus strand of JACETJ010000018.1, from coordinate 7,164 downwards.
GCTTTACGCGGCCTGTACGGCAGACGCCTGGTTGCGGGGCGCAGTTGACGACGTTGCTTTGCGTGAGGCCGCAGCCATGGTGGCGAGTTCAGCCGGCGATGCCGCTTTCTTCGTGACCGGCACCGGCATTCAGCTGCATGGCGGTGTGGGTATTACCGAGGAGTACGACATCCAACTGTACTTCAAGCGTGCCCGCGCTTTGGAGTCCTATCTAGGGCGCCCCGATGAATGCCGGGAGGTGATTGCGCAGCTGCTACTCGATGCGCCAGGTTCGGAGGGCGCGCCCCGTGCAGCTTGAATTCAGCCGGGAGGACGAGCAATTTCGCGAGCGGGTCGCCGACTGGTTGGGCGACAACTTATGCGGGCCGTTCGACGCTATCCGGGGGCGGGGCGGTCCGGGTGACGAACATCACTTTGTCAAGGAACGCAAAGACTGGGAGCGATGCCTCGCCGATGGCGGTTGGACATGTATTGGCTGGCCGGAAGAGTGGGGCGGTCTAGGTGCGAGCATCGAGCAGCAGGTCATATTCAATGAAGAGTATGCCCGCGCCGGTGGCCCGGGTCGTATGGGGCATATTGGCGAGACCTTGACCGGACCGACACTATTGACGTTTGGGACCGATGATCAAAAGCAGAGATTTCTGCCGAGCATCAGGTCAGGTCAGTCGTTCTGGTGTCAGGGCTATTCCGAACCGGCTGCAGGATCGGATTTGTCCAATATCAAAACACGCGCTGAGTGGGACGAACAGGACGCCGTATGGCGCTTCTATGGTCAAAAGGTGTGGACGTCATTGGCCCATGAGTCCGACTTTATTTTTGTCCTGGCCCGCACCGATCCGACCCAGCAAGGGCATCGGGGCTTGGGGTTTTTCCTCCTGCCGTTAGCGCAGGATGGCATCGATATCAGGCCGATTAATCAGCTGACCGGGACGGCTGAATTTAACGAGGTATTCTTTGACGGCGCTACCTGTGGTGCTGATGATCTCGTGGGTGAAGCTGGAGACGGTTGGCGTGTGGCAATGGGCCTTCTTGGATTTGAGCGAGGCGTGTCGACGCTGGGGCAGCAGATGTTGTTTCAGGTTGAGCTGGATGAGGTGATACGGCTGGCGAAAATCAATGGCGCGGCGCGTCAGCCCGCCTTGCGCCAGCGTATTGCCGAGGCGCATATCGGCCTCCGGACGCTGCGTTACAACAGTCTGCGCATGTTGTCGGGTGAGCAGGATGGGTCTCTGTCCAGAGAGGCGATGATTTACAAGCTGGCGTGGTCCAGCTGGCACCGTAATCTGGGCAAGCTCGCCATGGACGTCCTCGGACCCGATGCAGAGCTTGTCGAGTCGGGCCCCTACGAGCTCAGCCGACTACAGTCTCTGTTTCTTTTTACGCGCGCCGATACGATATACGGCGGCACGAACCAAATTCAACGGAATCTGATCGCCGAGCGAGCGCTGGGGATGCCCCGTGAGCCTCGCGGCGATGCCTAGAGGAAATGTGAATGGAAATCGATAGTCGAGCAGTACCGCCATATGTGCCCGGGCATCAGCTCTTGTCAGGGCGTGCCGTGCTAGTGACCGCGGCGGCGGGCGCCGGCATTGGTTTTGCCGCGGCAAAGAAGTCTCTGGAAGAGGGGGCGTCATGTGTCGTGATCAGTGACATTCACGAGGTGCGCCTTGCCCAGGCGGTAGAGGCTTTGCAATCGTTGGCGGCAGATGCGGAGGTGTTCGGGGTTGCGGCCAATGTGACCGATGAGCCGGCGGTTCAGCAGTTGGTAAGTGAGGCCGAGCGTGTCAGCGGTGGTATTGACGTGCTGATTAACAACGCGGGCCTGGGCGGCACCTGTTCTTTACTGGATATGACTGATGAGGCCTGGGCTCAGGTGATGGATGTGACCCTCACGGGGACGATGCGCATGACCCGGGCCATGCTCGGGCCCATGCGCGAGCGAGGCCGCGGTGTGATTGTGAATAACGCCTCCGTGCTGGGCTGGCGTGCGCAGAAGGAACAAAGTCACTACGCCGCCGCCAAGGCGGGAGTGATGGCATTGACCCGTTGCGCCGCATTGGAAGCGGCCGAGTTTGGCGTGCGGATTAACGCCGTGGCGCCCAGCATTGCGCTCCATGATTTTTTGCGCAAAACCACGCCTGAAGACTTGTTGGCGGAACTGGCGTCGCGAGAGGCCTTTGGACGAGCGGCCGAAGTCTGGGAAGTGGCCAACGTGATGATGTTTCTGGCGTCTGATTACGCCAGTTACATGACGGGTGAGATCGTCTCGGTCTCCAGCCAGCATCCTTGATGCTTGGATTGCAAACGTCAGTATTCCAAGGAAGGGTAACAGTGATAGAGAGAGGAGCACCATGACTGAGCAGCAGTGGGACCGAGAGGTCGATGTGTTGGTGGCCGGCACAGGCAATGGCGGTCTGACGGCGGCGCTGTGCAACTGGGAGATGGGCTGCAAGGACATTTTGATCATCGAAAAAGGCGCCAAAGTGGGCGGCACAAGTGCGACATCCGGCGGTGGGATTTGGGTGCCTAACAGCCACTATGCGGAGGCCGCCGGAGCCGAAGACTCGCGGGAAGCGGCCAAGACCTATCTAAGCCAGACGTTATTTGGTGAGGATGTGCCCGAGGCGCTCATCGATGCTTACCTTTACAACGGCCCCAAAATGCTTCGATTCCTGCACGACCGCACTGACGTGCGGTACGAGTCGCTGGAGCACTATCCCGACTACTACACCAACATGGAGGGTGCCAGAGAAGGGCATCGGTCGCTTGAGCCTGCGCCCGTTATGGCCTCTGAGCTCGGCCCGCATTGGAAAAATATGACCTGGACGCACCACATGATGCGCATGTTTAACCGCATTCATTTCACGCAAGTCGAGGCGCACACCCTGATGGTGCAGCTACCAGGCTGGAAAAAGTTGTTGGCCGGCATGATTTGGGATTACGTCCGCGATATTCCCTGGCGGCTGCGCACCTCCATCTCACGCAGGCTCTGTTGTGGCTCGGCAGGTGTGGCAAGGCTGTATCTGTCCGTGCTCAAGCGGCAGATACCTATCGAGTTCAACGCCCGTTTGAAAGGGCTCATTGCTGATGACTCTGGCGTCATTGGGGTGGAGGTCGAGACGGGCGGTCGACTGGAACGGATCAGAGTGCGCAAAGGTGTGGTGCTCGCTGCGGGAGGGTTTGAGAAGAATCAGGCATTGCGTGAGGCGCACTTGCCTGCGCCCACCAACACCGAGTGGAGCGCCGGCAATCCCCTGAATGAGGGGGACGCCCTGCAATGTGGTCTGGCGTTGGGTGCCCGCACACGCCTGATGCATGACGCTTGGTGGACCACCACGTTGGTGGTGCCGGACGAACCCACGCCGCGATTGGCGATTATGGAGAAATCCTTCCCGGGGTCCTGCGTGGTGAATCGCGATGGCAAGCGGTTTGCCAATGAGTCGCAAAACTATATGGCTTTTCAGAAGGCGCTGTTTAAAACCCATACCCCTGAACACCCCAACGCTCCCGCTTGGCATGTCTTTGACGCGCGGTTTCGCAAAAACTATATGGTCGGACCCATGATGACCGAGTCGATGAAACCCGACTGGCAGTTACCAAAGAAGTGGTTTGAGACCGGGTTTGTAGCCAAGGCGAACACGGTGCGGGAATTGGCGGAACAGTTGGGTATCGATCCCGATGGTCTGGAGCAGACGATTGCCAGCATGAACGACTATGCGCAGACGGGTCGGGACGAGGAGTTTGGTCGGGGTGATTCGGCCTATGACCGTTATTACGCTGACCCCGCGATCAAGCCTAATCCGTGTTTGGCGCCAATTGATCAGCCGCCCTACTATGCAATGCGGATTGAGGCGGGCGACTTTGGGACGCTGGGCGGGCTCGATACCGATGCCGACGCCCGCGTGCTGCACGAGAGCGGTGCGCCATTGGAAGGGCTTTACGCCATTGGCAACTGCGCGGCAGCGATCCTGCCTACGTATCCGGGGCCGGGTGCGACGTTGGGGCCCGCCATGACCATGGCGTATCAGGCGGCCAAGCATATCAACGCATATCAGGACTGAGGTGACGATGCTGGATCTCGAGGCAATTGAACTGATCAAACAACTGAAGGCGCGCTATTTTCGCTTCGTTGATACGCGTGATCTGATCGGTCTGCAGTCAGTGTTTACTGCGGATGCGAATGCGCACTTCAAGGGCGCTGATTACGAGTTTGAATTGAATGGGTGGGAGGCGCTTGAGGCGTTTTACAAAAAATCCTTTACGCCCAACGCCTTTGGGATGCACAACGGGCACCACCCTGAGATCAGTGTCGACGGCGACACAGCCACCGGTATCTGGTACCTGCAGGACATTTTTGTCGAGCTGAATCACAACGTCACCATTATGGGCAGCGCCCTTTATGACGACCTCTATAGAAAAGAGTCTGGTGAGTGGAGAATCGCTCGCACCGGGTATCGCCGGCTGTGGGAGGAATACCATCCTCGTGGAGACGACATCAAGTTACGACTCAAGCCAATACCTGAGGCAGAATAGAACTCAATTGAACTACTCTTTCCATCGCTTGACCTAGGGGAGCCGTGCTGTGCAATTTGATGTCTTCAACGGCGATGCCGATGGAATCTGTTCGCTGCTTCAGCTGCGACTTGAGGACCCCGTTGAGTCGCAGCTAGTGACGGGCATCAAGCGAGACATCGCGTTGTTGGAGCGAGTCGCGGCAGAAGAGGGCGATCATGTCACCGTGCTCGACCTTTCAATGGTGAAAAACCGCGACGCGCTGAACCGTTTATTAGCGGCAGGCGTTAACGTCGACTACGTTGACCACCATGCGGCGGGTGATATCCCCGATCATTCCAACCTCACCGTCACTATCAGTGAAGCGCCAGAGGTGTGCACCGCGTTATTGATCAATGGTCGACTGCGTGGTGCGCAAGTGGCATGGGCGATCGCGGGTGCCTTTGGCGATAATCTCGACGAGCCGGCCAGTCAGGTGGCGAGAAAAGCTGGCTTCTCCGAGCGCGATACCACGCAGCTACGTGAGCTGGGCATCTGCCTGAACTACAACGGTTACGGGCCGTCCTTGGAGGATCTGCATTTCCATCCCGCGAATCTCTATGGCGCTTTGTATGAGGCCCAGAGCCCGGCTGCCTTTGCGGCGTCTAACGCGTTCAGAAAATTGCAGGACGGTTACCGTGAGGATGTGGCCGCGTCAGAAGCGCTGGCGCCAGTGCATGTGCAGCCTGGTTTTGCGGTGTATCAATTACCCAATGCGTCTTGGGCGCGGCGTGTCAGCGGCGTGTTCAGTAATGATCTTGTGCGTGCCTTTCCGGCACGGGCGCACGCGGTGCTGACCGAACGCAACGACGGTTCGTTTCTTGTTAGCGTTAGAGCTCCTTTTGAGCGACGCACGGGCGCCGAAACAGTGTGCTCTCAGTTTGCTACCGGTGGCGGCCGCGAAGCGGCGGCGGGCATTAACCGCCTGCCCGCCGAACAGCTTGATCAGTTGATTGGAGCCCTGTCCGCCGAGTATGACGGCTAGGGCTCGCGGCCTCAGGCGGCGCTTTTACTGAAGGACAGCTCCGGGAAGCCGCCGTCTGCTGACTCGCGCAATTTGTCGTAGTAGATATGCGCGCCGCCAAAGTAGACCAGCACGCGCGGCTTTCTTTGTTCGAGGTTAGCCCCCATCATCCACGAGTTCACCTTGTCTCCCTGAGCCATCAGGGTCTGCTCGTGAATTTCGGCGGTGTGCGCTGACCACTCGTCTTCCGCCTCTGGGCTTGGCTGGAAGAGGTCATAGCCCTCTGACTCCATCTTTTGGAGGCAGTCCGTGATGTAGGCAACGTTCTGCTCGATGGATGTTGGCAGGTTGGCGAAGGGTGCCTGGGGGCCGGTAATCATGAAGAAGTTGGGATAGCCGGCGGCGTAGACACCCATGATGGACTTGGATTCATCGTCCCACTTCTCCCGCAGCGTGTGCCCATCGGCGCCGCGGATGTCGATGGCTTCCAGCGCGCCGGTGTAGGCCTGAAAACCGGTTGCCAAGACGATAACGTCAAACTCGTAGAGATTCTCGGTCGTCTGAATGCCGGTCTCAGTGATCTCTTGGATCGGCTCGCGATCTTTGATGTCGACGAGCTTGACGTTGTCGCGGTTGAACGTCTCGTAGTAGCCATGGTCCAGAGGCGGGCGCTTGGCAAAGAGCGGGTAGCCCTTGGGCGTCAGCAGCTCGACCAGCTCTGGGTCATCTACTTTCTCAGCGATCTTACTGGTAATGAAGTCAGAGGCCATTTGGTTTGCCTCGGCGCTGCCCAGCAGGTCATCGAATGTCTCAAATACCCATCGGAAACTGCCGTTCCAGTGTTCTTCAAAGATGCGCTGCACCTCTTCCGGTGGCGTGTCGACGGCGTTGCGTCCCGGCGGCTGCTCAAAGGCCATGCCGAACATGTGGTTGCGTGCTTTGGCAATAATCTCGTCATAGTTGTCTTTGATCTCTTTTTCCCACTCAGGCGTCATGTCCTTTTGCATTGCGGGTAGCACAAAGTTGGGTGTGCGCTGGAATACCGTCACCTGCGCTGCCGTCTTGGCGACCTCGGGCAGCATCTGTACTGTCGTGGCGCCCGCACCAATGATGCCGACGCGCTTGCCCGCCACGTCGAGGCCTTCGGGCCATCGGGAAGAGTGGAAAATGGGCCCCTTAAATCGCTCTTGCCCAGGGTAATTGGGGAGCACGGGTTGCGAAATCATACCCATGGCGCTGATGAAATATTTGGCAGTGTGGGTTTCTCCGCCCTGAGTGCGGACATTCCACAAACCCGTTTCATTGTCGAACTCGGCACTCTCGACTTCCGTGCTCAATTGAAACATGGGCCAGAGAGAAAATTTGTCCATGACAAATTTCAGGTAGTTCTGTGTCTCCTCCCAACCCGAATAACGCTTGCTCCATGACCACTCCTGCATGACCTCTTTGGAGAAAGAGAAGCAGTAGTAATAGGACTCGCTATCAGTGGCCGCGCCGGGATACTTGTTCCACGCCCACGTGCCTCCCACGTCGCTAGCGCGATCAAACACCTTGACGTTGAAGCCCGCCTCTCGAAGGTGGTAACTGAGCGATATGCCGGCAAAGCCTGCGCCAACGGCGATCACATCGTAGTCTGCAGAATGGTTGCT
>JACETJ010000017.1 GCA_013911345.1 Congregibacter sp. | reverse complement strand
CTTGTGATGCGTGGTGCGCGGGTGGTTTACGCACGCATCTGAATGCGACGGCGCTCAACGATAGCGAAGTGGGGGCTGATCACTATGACGTTGTGGTAGATGCCCTTGCCGGTATCGGTCTGTCTGGCCCCGCACGCGAATCTTTTGTTGAGTTGATAAGGATGATCAATACCAGCCCTGTGCCGGTGTTGTCGCTGGACGTGCCAAGTGGTGTCAATGCCGATACGGGATCTATCATTGGCGGTGCCATCCACGCCTCGACGACCGTAACGTTTATCGCCCACAAGCCTGGACTGCTGACAGGTTCGGCCCTTAATCACGTGGGGCAACTGATGTTGGCCGACCTTGGGACACCGGCCTCTGTATTCGAATCGCTCCATGCCGATGGATTCCGGGTTTCTGCGACCGCGGCGAGGAGGTTGCCCGAGCGGTCTTTGACTGCACATAAGGGGCTCTTCGGCCATGTGCTGGTAATTGGCGGTAACCGGGGCATGGGCGGCGCTTCGCTGCTGGCCGCCGGTGCTGCACTGCGATCTGGGGCCGGCTTGGTGTCCCTGGCCACCCGCTCCGAACACGTAACGGCGGCGCTCACCCGCCACCCAGAACTAATGGTCACGGGTCTCGACGATGCGGCGATGTTGCCCGACCTATGTGACGACAAGAGCGTCATTGTAATTGGCCCTGGGCTGGGTCAGGACGACTGGGCCGAGCAATGCCTGCGGCATGCCTTTTCGGCTGGGGTGCCCGTTGTCTGTGACGCGGATGCGTTGAATGTGATCGCGGCGAATGACATCACCATATCTGCCGAAACACCGTTGATCGTTACCCCCCATCCCGGTGAGGCGTCGCGACTTGCCGGCGTGACAACATCAGAAATTGAATCTGACCGGGTGACGTGGGCGAGACGACTGGCCGAGCGCACTGCAGCGGTGGTGGTACTGAAAGGTGCTGGCACTGTGGTCGCACCGCCTTCCGAGGAAAGCCCATTGTGTATCTGTGCGGGGGGAAATCCCGGCATGGCAACAGGGGGCATGGGTGACGTGTTGGCGGGCTTGATCGGCGCGCTGCTGGCTCAGGGCCTAACGGCGATCGAGGCCAGCACCTTTGGCGTGGCGATCCATGCGCGGGCAGGGGATCAGGCCTGGGCGCGATTCGGCGTGGGTCTGACAGCCAGTGACGTAGCAGATGGTTTGGGCGTCGCGCTGTCTCTTTCGGGGGCGTCAGCGTAGGCGGCGCATCTCTTGCGCTGGGTGTGCCGCGTCCCATAGGGCGTTGAACCGATTCAAGCGCGCCTTCACCTGACGTCGTTCCGAGAGGTGCATAGGTCGCCGGGTTTTGGTTGGAATCATCAAGCCCACAGCTTCATCAATGATAACGAGGGTCTCCGACGGCCACTCCGGGTGTTCCTCCAGCAGACGACACTCTGCCTTTGTTGGGATGCGCTGCATTGAATGGATAAAGCGGCTTCCTTCGAATTGAACGGGTTCGTAGCGTCGGAATAGGACTCTAAGCCCGGTTTGTGGCGCTCGGCGCGCAACGCGCAGCATCTCCGAGATCGCGTCGTCGGTGTCAAAAAGCAGCATGACCGCCTCAGGGCAGCTGATCACAATGTCGCGGCGCGCTGATTCGAGCAGGCTCATGAGGTGCGGTAACAGCGGATGTCTGTCTCTGATCATGTGAAGCCCTCGTCCGTGAGCGCGCCTGTCTCGCATAGATGTTCGTAAAGCGTCTCGGCCTCTTCAGCCAGCTCACGACGTGTTACCCAGTCTCCGCTGCAGACAGCTATGAGCTTGTCGACCAAGGCCAGCGGCACCTCAAAATGGGCGCCATCAATGAACAAATCAATGCTTTCCTCCCGCGCCAACCATGCGATCCTCGCAGCAGGGTGAAGACGTACCTGATCGCTCAGCAGAACCGTCGGTTCATGAGTTTGGTCGCGCTCTCCGCTACCCTCGGTTATCACCTCCCCAAACCATTGACCTGAATCCAGTGCATCGATTGCGTTGTTGATTGCGTCCCGGGCGTTGGCAATATGTTCAGCGGTGATCTCGCCGGGTCGCGCCGGGCTTTGGGTGGAGGCGGCATCCTCCAGAAGACTGGTGGTTGAGATGAGCTCGAGTGTAGCGTCGGTGCGTCGCGCCATGAGATCGGCGACGGACGGTGAGCGGAAGCCCAAGGAGTAGGTGATGGCTTCACCCAACGCCACACCCCAGTGTGCGACTCCGGGCGGGATGTATAAGACATCGCCCGGCTCCAGCACATAAGTTTGTAGCGGTTCAAAAGGAGAGATCAGGCTCAGACCGTTTTCCTGTAGCTGTGGCGTCGCCTCATCACAGTGAGGACCAATACGCCACTCTCGCCGACCAGCCCCTTGCAGCAAGAAAACGTCATATCGATCGAAATGGGGGCCGACGCCGGCCTGATCAGTCGCAAAGCTCACCATGACATCGTCAAAACGCCACCGGGGCAAAGGGGGCAGAGCGTTACGTAATACCGAGACCCCTGGGTGGCAGCGATCAACGCCCTGCACCAGCAGGGTCCACGGTGCCTCCCCCTGAAAAGCCCGCTCTTCGAACGGGCCATCCTGCTGGTGCCAGACTCCCGCATCCTGCCAGACCATGCGGCTATCGATGCTGGTTTCCATGGCCAAGCCGGCGAGTTCTTCGGCCGTGATGGGGGATTGGAAGTGGGGAAGCGCCTGAGGGCACAGCAAAGGCTGCTGTTGCCAGTACTCTGCCAAAAATTGCTCTGTTGTAACGGGTAAGCGCATACCGATTCGAGGATCAGGCGAGCGTCAGTCTGAGGTGTTTTTGGCCAGGTGGGCGGCGTATCCGAGATAGGTGCTAGGGGTCAATGACATGAGCCGCTCCTTGGCATCGTCAGGAATATCCAGGTTAAGTATAAAGGATTTTAATGTCTCGGCCTCCAGTCGCTGTCCCCGCGTTAGCGCCTTGAGTTTTTCATACGGTTCCGGCACACCGTAGCGTCGCATGACGGTCTGAACGGCTTCTCCCAACACTTCCCAGGCCGAATCCAAATCACCCGCTATCGGCTCAGATGCCACCTCCAGTTTGCCGATGCCACGACGCAGGGACACCAACGCCAGCTGCGAGTAACCCAGTGCGACGCCCATATTTCTGAGCACGGTGCTGTCAGTGAGGTCGCGCTGCCATCGGCTTACGGGGAGCTTCTGGGACAGGTGATTTAAAAGGGCGTTTGCCAGACCGAAATTGCCCTCTGCGTTCTCGAAATCGATAGGATTGACTTTGTGCGGCATTGTTGACGAGCCGACTTCTCCTTCGATCACGCGTTGCTTGAAGTAGCCCAGCGAGATGTAAGACCAAATATCCCGGCTGAAGTCCACCAGTATCTGGTTCAGTCTGGCTATTGCGTCGAAGTATTCCGCTAGATAGTCGTGGGGCTCGATCTGGGTGGTGTAGGGGTTCCATTCGATACCCAACCCAGACACGAAGCGTTCGGACAATGCTGGCCAGTCGACATCCGGGTAGGCAACCTGATGGGCATTGTAGTTGCCTACAGCGCCGTTCATTTTGCCCAGCGGCTGGATGGCATTAGCGGTGGCCAGCTGTCTATTCAGTCGCATTACCACGTTGGCAATTTCCTTGCCCAAGGTGGTGGGAGTGGCTGACTGTCCATGGGTCCGCGACAGCATGGGCTGTTCTGCATGCTCCTGTGCGAGCTTTGTTAATGCGTCTCGTATGCCCACATAGTGCTCGAGCATGACACGATGCCCATCACGGATCATGAGGGCATGCGCGAGGTTATTAATGTCCTCGCTGGTGCAGCCGAAATGCACGAACTCGCCGACTGAGCTCAGCTCTGGACTATTTTTCAGCGCTTCCTTAAGAAAGTATTCGATGGCTTTGACGTCGTGGTTGGTCGTCGCCTCGATGGCCTTGACCGCCTCGGCCTGCGTCTCATCGAACTGATCAACGATACGCTCAAGAAGGGCGGAGGATTCGCTGCTAAAAGTGGGCACCTCAGCGATGTCCGCACAATCAGAAAGGGCCTGGAGCCATGCCACTTCGACTTGAACCCGTCGCCGGATGAGTCCGAACTCAGAGAAGACACTGCGGAGCGCGTCTACTTTACCGTGATAGCGGCCATCCAGTGGTGAAAGGGCTGTCAGCGGTGTGGGGCTCATGGGGGTGCCTGATTTCAGTAAGTCCCCAGTTTACCACGGTGTGGCAATGAGTTTGATCAATGAGTCACGCCAAGATCCCGAGACATGCGCGCTGCCGCCTCCCTGACTCGCCCCCGGCTCAACATCAATTTGAAGCGCGTGCCGCCAAGTTGTCGCCATAAAAAAGCAGCTCTAACGCCGCACATTAGCAAGGCCCGGACCAGATCGGCTACCTGCGGATTATTGAGATGCTGCGCACTACCGGTCACTTTTATGCGATACGGTAGCGTGCTGAGCGTATCTTGATAAATTGCGGATACGTTAGCACTTAGACTATTGATATCATTTGAAAAATTCTCAGCCTTGTAGGCCGTATGCTTGAGTCTCGAGTGGACGATCGCCTGCAGATCGTCCCTGGCTGAGAAGCGCCTCTCCAGCTGCAGAATGGCCAGCGTATAGCGCAGGGTATCTGCCGTTGCCTCATCCTGAGAGAGCCCCAGGCAGGCCGCTAACTGTTCAAGCCCAAGTCGAATACCTTGCGGAGTGCCAAATACCGTCTCCACCCCATCCGGGTCAAAGCTGAACAAGGAGTGAATGGAGGCCTCGACGAAGGGTAGCGGCCAACTACCGGTTTTCGCAGCCAAATCGACAATCCGTGCCGCCTGCGCCACACCTGCCAGCGCCACTGTGCGTTGCTCCAATAGAGAGTCGTCACTCATTGAGCCCCCTCAATGATGCCGCCACCTAGACAAATGTCCTGCTCATAGAAGACCACGGACTGACCGGGCGTCACTGCTCTCTGGGGCGTTACGAACGTGACCTCGAGTCGCGCACCGGATGCGGAGACCACGCAGGGCTGATCCGTCTGTCGATAGCGAATTTTGGCGTGACAGCTCAGGGGTAGCGCAGGCGGCTCGCCGCTGACCCAGATCACGTCAGCCGCGGTGAGCTGAGTCTTGAAGAGTGCCGGATGCTCGTTGCCCTGAGCGACTACCAGAACGTTATCAGTCACCTGTTTGTCCACGACATACCAGGGCGCCTCAGGGCGATTTGCGAGTCCGCCGATGCGTAGTCCCTGTCGTTGCCCGATGGTGTGATACATCAAACCCTCGTGCTGTCCCAGCTCGTCTCCCTCTACAGACACAATGGGTCCAGGCTGAGCCGGCAGATACTGTTTGAGAAAGTCGCGGAACCTCCGTTCACCAATAAAGCAGATTCCAGTGCTGTCCTTTTTGCGTGCTGTCACGAATCCGGCGGTGGCCGCTTTTTCGCGCACCAGTGCCTTGCCCACATTACCGACGGGAAACAGGCTTCTGCCCAGCGCTTGATGATCAACTTGATGCAGGAAGTAACTCTGGTCTTTGTTACCGTCGACTCCCTTCCGCAGCCGAGTGGTGTCACCCGATGAATCGGTTTGCACGTAATGTCCCGTGGCAATCAGGTCGGCACCCAGCTGCGTGGCGTAATCGAGAAAAGCGCGGAACTTAATTTCCCGGTTGCACAGAATGTCAGGATTGGGGGTTCGGCCAGCACGATATTCCGATAGGAAATGGTCGAAAACGCCATCCCAGTATTCCGCCGCGAAATTGGCACTGTGGAGACGGATCCCCAATTGGTCCGCGACAGACTGGGCGTCGGCAAGATCCTCTTTGGCGGTGCAGTACTCGGTGCCGTCATCTTCCTCCCAATTTTTCATGAACAGACCCTCTACCCGGTAGCCTGCCTCGATCAACATGAGCGCTGCCACGGAAGAATCAACACCGCCTGACATACCGACGATGACGGTCTGATCCTGTCTTGATGAGTGGGTCACGGCTGTGGCTTTTTGTTCAAAAAAGGGCTGAAAGCATGAGGGGAGCGCGCAGTCGGGTCAATGCCGCATCACGTGAAGGCCTCGTACCGATGTTCACCGGGTTGCAGCGCGCCCAGCTGCCATGGCCCAACGCTGACCCGGATCAAGCGCAGGGTAGGGTAGCCCAGCGCGGCCGTCATGCGTCTGACCTGGCGATTGCGGCCTTCGATAATGGACAGGCTCAGCCACGAGTCACTGACGGTTTTGCGCTGTCGAATCGGGGGATCGCGTTGCCATATGCTAGGAGGTTCGATGGGCTTAGCTTTTGCAGGTCGGGTCATGCCGTCCCTTAGTTCGATACCTGAAGATAATTGCTCGCAGGTGCTGTCATTGATGTCGCCTTCCACCTGTACCCAATATGTTTTCCATTGTTCATGCTTTGGGTGTGCAATTCTCTGCTGGGTTTTGCCATCTTGGGTGAGGACTAATAGTCCCTCTGAATCGTAATCCAGCCTTCCCGCTGGGCGGAAACCTGGCGCGTCAAGGAGGTCAGCGAGCGTCGCCCTGCCATTATCCGGCTGCTCACGATCCGTGAATTGGCTCAGCACGCGGAAGGGTTTGTTGAGCAAAATCACCTGACTCATTCGCCTAGTGTGCAACATTTGATGTTAAAATGCGTGAACCGACTAGCCGCGCACGAGCGCTCCCTTTAGCAGGGGCGTGTGCCGGTTGTGGTCATCCGGAGTGCGCTCCGGGATTCGTTCTTCTGGGGGATTTTTACCATGTCATACAAGCACATTTCCGTTCCTGAATCCGGTGACATGATTGTTGTTAACGCTGACAACAGTCTGTCAGTTCCGGACAATCCCATCATTCCCTACATCGAAGGGGATGGTATTGGGATCGATATCTCGCCCGTCATGATCGCAGTGGTCGACGCGGCGGTCGCCAAGGCCTACGACAACGCTCGACAGATATCGTGGATGGAGATCTACACGGGTGAAAAAGCCGCCGAGCTCTACGACGGAGACTGGTTTCCCGAGGAGACACTAGATGCGATCAAAACCTACAGCGTGGCTATCAAGGGCCCGCTGACGACGCCAGTAGGCGGCGGTTTCCGCTCGCTTAATGTGGCGTTGCGCCAGGAGCTGGATCTGTACACCTGTCTACGCCCTGTTCGTTGGTTCGAAGGCGTGCCTTCGCCGGTCAAGCATCCGGGCGATTGCAACATGGTGATTTTCAGGGAGAACTCGGAGGACATCTACGCTGGTATCGAATATCAGGCGGGCACCGAAGAGGCCCAAAAAGTGGTCGACTTCATTATTCAGGAAATGGGCGCGACCAAGATCCGCTTCCCGGAAAATGTTGGCATTGGTATCAAGCCTGTATCTGCCGAAGGCACGCAGCGGCTGGTCCGCAAGGCGATTCAATACGCTATCGATCAGGACCTGCCTTCGGTGACGCTGGTGCACAAAGGCAACATCATGAAGTTTACTGAGGGCGCCTTCCGTGACTGGGGTTATGAGCTGGCGCAACGGGAATTCGGTGGTGAACTGCTGGATGGCGGCCCTTGGGTCAGTATTAAAAACCCTCTTACCGGCGGCGAGATTGTGATCAAGGATGTGATCGCTGACGCAATGCTGCAGCAGGTCCTCACTCGCCCGAGAGATTACAGTGTGGTTGCCACGCTGAACCTCAACGGTGATTACCTGTCTGATGCGCTGGCCGCGCAGGTGGGTGGTATCGGTATCGCGCCGGGTGCAAATCTGTCAGACACAGTGGCGCTTTTTGAGGCCACCCATGGGACTGCGCCGAAGTACGCGGGGCAAGACAAGGTCAACCCTGGCTCTCTGATCCTGTCGGCAGAAATGATGCTTCGACACTTGGGCTGGAACGAGGCGGCGGATCTGATCATCGATGGCATGAACGGCGCCATTCAAGCCAAAACCGTCACCTATGACTTCGAACGGTTGATGGAAGGGGCGCAACTGGTTTCCTGTTCGGCCTTCGGCGAAGCCGTTATTTCCCACATGTAAGGTGGGTTTGTGTCTGAGAGCCCGCCTCGCGCGGGCTTTTTTTGCCTGCAAAACTGTGGCCTTGTCGCGCCGCCGCTTTGGCTCTGCTGAGCGTCAGTGAAAAAGCGATAGAAACTCAGGTCTGAAAGCTCCAAAATTCCTCCGTTGGACTATACTGACACTATGCACGAATTAGTTCGCGACACCGTTTTAGCCCCCCTGTGTGGTACCGCTTCTGATAAAGAGGATCACGATGATGGTGATCTGGCTGTTGCGCCCGCGAAACCGCAGCTCAAGAAACCGCCGCTCTTCCGGGTCGTCCTCTTAAACGATGACTACACTCCGATGGAGTTTGTGGTGCAGGTCTTGGAGCAGTTTTTTGGTATGGGCCGGGAAAAGGCCACTCAGGTGATGTTGGCGGTCCATACACAGGGTAAGGGCGTATGTGGAATATATCCTCAGGATATTGCCGAAACAAAGGCATCGCAGGTGAACCAGTGTGCCCGCGATGGTGGACATCCGCTACTGTGTGAAGTGGAACCGTCAAGCGACGACGAAGGGGACTGATTGCATGCTGAGCAAAGAGCTCGAGAACACGCTCAACGAAACGTTTCGCACCGCGCGCGCGAGGCGCCACGAGTTCATTACGGTTGAGCATCTGCTGCTCGCGTTACTTGACGACTCCGCCGCTGTGGCTGTGCTGGAGGCATGCCAGGTAGACCTCGATGATCTTCGTGGAGAATTAACCGAGTTTATTGACTCAACCACACCGTTACTGTCGGATTCAGATGACGGGCGTGACACGCAGCCAACGCTGGGCTTTCAGCGAGTGCTGCAGAGAGCTGTTTTTCACGTTCAGAGCTCGGGGCAGCAGGAAGTCACGGGCGCCAACCTACTGGTTGCCATCTTCTCGGAGCAGGAATCGCAAGCGGTCTACTTCTTGAAGTCACAGAACGTCTCCCGCCTCGATGTGGTGAATTTCATTACCCATGGCATCGGAAAGGACGGCGAGGAAGCGGCCGATGGTGCCGATTCGCTGACTGATCCTGAAGAAGATCATGAGGGGACGGAAAAGCGACCACTCGATGCTTACGCGACTAATCTTAACGCTGAGGCCGAGGCCGGCAATATCGATCCGCTCATCGGGCGTCTGACCGAGGTAGAGCGTGTCGCACAGATCCTCGCGCGTCGGCGCAAGAACAACCCGCTCCTGGTTGGCGAATCGGGTGTCGGCAAAACGGCAATAGCCGAAGGCCTCGCCAAGATGATTGTCGATGGCGAGGTGCCCGAGACGCTCAAAGAGGCGGTAGTTTACTCTTTGGATTTGGGTGCGTTGTTGGCGGGCACGAAGTACCGCGGTGACTTTGAGAAGCGACTCAAGGGTCTGCTTGCAAACCTAAGCGAGAACGATCACGCCATTCTTTTTATTGATGAAATTCATACGATCATTGGTGCGGGAGCTGCATCAGGCGGCGTGATGGATGCCAGTAATTTGCTCAAGCCGCTGCTGGCATCAGGGAAAATGCGCTGCGTCGGCTCCACAACCTACGCTGAGTACCGCGGGATTTTCGACAAGGACAAGGCGCTGAGCCGGCGCTTCCAGAAAGTGGACGTGCTGGAGCCCTCGGTGGAGGACGCTTACAAGATTCTGAAAGGGCTGAAGTCACGATTTGAAGCTCACCACAAGCTGCGCTACACCGACAAAGCGCTGCGGGTGGCGTCTGAAATGGCGGCGCGTTACATCACTGACCGGTTCCTGCCGGATAAGGCCATTGACGTTATTGACGAGGCGGGCGCCTTTCAGCAGCTGCAGTCACCTAGCAAACGCAAGAAGGTGCTTGGGCCCAGTGATATCGAGGCCGTAGTGGCGAAAATCGCGCGGATTCCTCCGAAGACTGTCAGCAGCGACGACAAGGAGCTGCTGGGCAAGCTTGAGGGCAACCTTAAGATGACTGTGTTTGGGCAGGATGCTGCCGTGTCGCAGATGGTCGGGGCCATGAAGCTAGCTAGGGCTGGGCTGCGAGGCGGACAGAAACCGATAGGATCCTTCCTGCTAGCGGGGCCGACGGGCGTAGGTAAAACTGAGCTCACCCGGCAACTCGCTCTGCAAATGGGAGTGGAACTGCTGCGCTTTGACATGTCCGAGTATATGGAGCGTCACACGGTGTCACGCCTGATTGGCGCGCCGCCGGGTTACGTGGGCTTTGACCAAGGGGGGTTGCTCACCGACTCTGTTACCAAACACCCGCATTCAGTGGTGTTGCTGGACGAGATCGAAAAGGCGCATCCAGAGGTCTTTAACCTGCTCTTGCAGGTCATGGACCACGGAACGCTGACCGACAACAATGGCCGTAAAACCGACTTCCGCAATGTGATTCTGGTGATGACGACCAACGCTGGGGCCGAAAATGTCAGCCGCCGTTCGATCGGCTTCTCCATGCAGGATCACTCCACGGATTCGATTGAAGCGATCAATCGAACATTCACGCCTGAATTCCGGAACCGGCTCGACGCTATCGTGCCCTTTGGCCCATTAGGGGAGGACGTCATCCTGACGGTCGCGGATAAGTTCCTTACCGAGCTGCAATCTCAACTTGACGAGCGTCAGGTGGTGATTGAGGTGGATGAGGAGGCCCGACTGTGGCTAGTGGAGAAGGGCTACGATGCCACTATGGGCGCGCGCCCCATGGAGCGGGTGATTCAGGAGCACGTCAAAAAGCCATTGGCAGATATGGTGCTGTTTGGCGCACTGGCAAAGGGCGGCACCGCAACCGTGACCGTGAACGATGCGCGGGATGGGCTCGTGATTGAGGCGCTGATCGAGGCGGAAGAGCCGGTCGAGGCCTAGGAAAATTTCTGCGCACGCGGCGTGGCGGCCGCGCTGCAGTGAAGAACTCTTTTATCTTTCTCGATAGGTGATGCGACCTTTGCTAAGGTCGTAAGGGGTGAGCTCCACCCGCACCTTGTCGCCGGTAAGGATGCGAATGTAGTTTTTGCGCATCTTGCCCGAGATGTGCGCGGTGACCACGTGCCCATTTTCTAGCTTTACTCGGAACGTGGTGTTTGGGAGGGTATCGATGATTTCCCCCTCCATCTCAATCTGGTCTTCTTTCGCCATTCAGGCCTTGTCTCCATACGCTGAGTGGGCGGCACTTTATCGGAAAGTGGGGGGCGGGGGAAGCGCCTCTCCCTGAGGCGTTTCTAGGCTTGATCGCTCAAGTCGAGGAGCGACACCACGGCCGTCGCGTCAGGCGACTCGGTTTGCTCGGTCCTTTGCTGTTGCCAATGACCGTCCACGAATAGCTCGAGGGGCGCGAACCGTGACTTGTAAGACATCTTGCGACAGCCATCTATCCAGTACCCCAGATAAACAAAAGGCAAACCCATGGACTGCGCCTGCCTAATCTGCAGCAGAATCGCCTCGGTGCCGAGACTGCGCTGCGGTTGGTCGGGATCAAAAAACGTGTATATCGCAGCCAGCCCATCGAGCATTTGATCCGCCACGGTCACAGCGACCAAGCGGTTTCCCTGATACAGGCGATAGTAATTTGCGCAGCCCAGCCCATCGTTCAGGAATGACTCGTACTGCTCGCGCTCCGGCGGATACATATCGCCGTCGGCATGACGCGATTCGATATAGTACCGATACAGGTTGTAGGCTTCGTCATCAGCGATGGAGTCCGACCGTTCTACCCGCAGGTCGGCGTTGCGGCGACTGATTCTTTTCAGCGAGCGGCTGGCCTGAAACTCGGCCACTCGCACGCGCGAGGCAATGCAAGCACTGCAGCGAGCGCAATGCGGTCGATAAACATGATCACCACTGCGACGAAAGCCCAGTAGTGAGAGTTGGGTGTACAACTCTTGACTAAGCTTTTGTCTTGGGTCGACAAACAATGTTGTCGCCTCTTCATCCTCAAGATACGAGCACCGGTGCGGAAAGGTCGTGTAAACCTTGATCTCTCGCAGAGATGCAGTCATAGCAGATCAGCCACTGTGGCGGAGAGCTGGGCACCGAGCTTCTTTTCAAGCGTCAGCGGCTTTTTGGGAAGCAGGCAAAGCGGATTGGCGAGCACCTCGGTCATAGGCTTCTTTATAGCGTCCCTCAGATGATTTTCAAAGTCTTGACGGGGCATAGTTAGAGCGCCGAGCGACACCAGGTGCTCGTTGTGTACCTGGCAATCGATGATACCAATGCCGTGATCCCGGCACAGCCTGCACAGAGCCATGAATGCCATTTTCGAGGCGTTTGATTTGAGAGAGAACATGGATTCTCCAAAGAACATGTCCCCGAGCAGAATGCCATACAAACCGCCAATCAAAATGTCTTCCTCGTACACCTCTACGGAGTGTGCGACGCCAAGATCATGGAGCTCGCAATAGGCCGCCCGCATTTCAGGAGTAATCCAGGTGCCAGCCTCGGGCTGGTTGCGATCTGCCTCAGCACAGTGCGCCATCACGGCCCCGAAGGCGTTGTCATACCTGAGACGCCAGCCGCATTGCCGCGCCGCTTTCCTGAGCGACCGACTGACATGTATGTCCGCGGATTGCAGTGTGAGACGGGGATCAGGAGACCACCACAAAATCTCTTGGTCCGACTCGAACCAGGGGAAGATGCCCTGAGCATAGGCGCAAAGCAGAGTGGCCGGCTCGAGGTCTCCGCCCACGGCCAATAAACCATTTGGTTCATCTAGCGCCTTAGAGGTCGGCGGAAAGGGGTTATGCAAGGCTAGCCCAACTCAAGTCCGTCGAGATACTTTTCTGCGTCGAGCGCCGCCATACATCCGAAGCCGGCGGACGTAATCGCTTGTCGATAGATGTGATCAGCTACGTCACCCGCGGCGAACACGCCTGCCATACTGGTGTGCGTCGCGTGTCCTTCGGTACCGGAGTGAACGGTGAGATAGCCGCCTTGCATGTCGAGTTGTCCGGCAAACAAATCGGTATTGGGCTTGTGGCCAATGGCAATGAAAACGCCGGAAAGATCGACCTGCTCTTGCTTCGAGTCCTCCATCGTTGATTGAATCTGTATGCCGGTTACGCCACTTTCATCGCCCAATACCTCTTCTAGGGTTCGGTGCCAATGCAGCTCGACTTTACCTTCATCCACTCTGCGCATCAGTCGATCTTGTAGGATCTTCTCAGCACGCAGACTATCGCGCCGGTGAATGAGGTGTACCTTCGAGCAGAGGTTGCTGAGGTAGAGCGCCTCCTCAACCGCGGTATTACCGCCGCCGACCACGGCGACCTCCTGATTGCGATAGAAGAAGCCGTCACAGGTGGCGCAGGCGCTGACGCCTTTACCCATAAATGCCGACTCAGAGGGTAGGCCGAGATACTGTGCCGAGGCGCCCGTCGCAAGAATGAGCGCATCGCAGGTGTACTCGCTGGTACCTTTTAGCCTGAACGGGCGTTGGGAAAGGTCTACGGCCTCGATGTGATCAAAGACGACGCTTGCCTCAAGCCTTTCCACGTGCTCTTGCATTTGCTGCATGAGTTGCGGCCCCTGTAAGTCGTGGGCGCCTCCGGGCCAATTTTCCACCTCTGTGGTTGTCGTTAATTGGCCTCCCTGTTGGAGGCCGGTTATGACTATTGGCTTGAGGTTGGCGCGGGCGGCATACACCGCAGCGGTATAGCCTGCGGGCCCTGATCCGAGAATCATCAGGCGATGGTGGGAGGGTGTGCTCATCAAATTGGTCCGTTTACTGCAGCGGGGCAGGGCATCAGTGCCTGCTCCGTTAGGTTAGCGCAGGTGTCCACTTGAGACCAGCAAGACCGAGGCTGACTTGCAAAAATTTGTGGCGCCACCGGGTATAAGCACATGAATCTCCGAGTTATATCGGGTCATGCGGCTGGGGGCGCTGTGCTAGCATAGGGGTTTCCAGCGGTGGTTTCAGGATCGTGGCGGGTAGGGGCAAAACGGCAACAGCCAAAGCGGCAGAAGAGGGGCAGGCGTTCGGGCGACGCAGGTTGCGAGACGTGCTCTTTATTGGCGTGGGCGCGGCCTGCCTGTTCGTATTGATGGCCCTCCTGACCTACAGCGACGCGGATCCGGGATGGTCTGCCAGCGGCACCGGAGGTGCCATCAATAATCTCGGTGGCATTACCGGCGCGTTTTTGGCGGATATCTTTTTCTCGCTGATTGGCTCAGCGGCTTATTTGGTGCCGTTGTTGTTGGCATACCGAGCCGTTTCGTTATTGCTGACTGAAGACAACCACGAGCCTGTCGACTGGCAAGTTCTCGGCTTCCGTTCGCTGGGGTTGCTACTTTTATTGGTCGCCGCAACGGCTCTGCGTGCGCTTAACGATGCGGGTGATTCCGGATTGCCGCAGGGATCAGGTGGCATTCTGGGTGCCGCGATCGGCGCCGGATTCGATCAGGCGTTTAACCCAGTGGGTGCGCGTCTCGTGTTGGTCACGCTGTTCCTCCTTGGACTGACGGTCTTCGCTGATATCAGTTGGTTGAGGGTGATTGATTGGCTCGGACGACACGTGATTCATGGGGCGGGCCTCGGCTACAGGGAAGGGCTGGCGTGGCTTGACAGGATTCGTGAT